>CALFYN010000660.1 GCA_937952345.1 uncultured Acidobacteriota bacterium | reverse complement strand
GAGGAAATGAGAACGAAAAAGAGGGTGGCGGCGGGTGGCGCGAGAAAGCCCTCTATTGACACAAATAACATTTCGGATAAGAATTGTTAGGCCGAGACATAAAAACGGGAGAGGTTTCTGATGTTCAAAACAAAAAAGACCAAACTTGATACGGACCTGACCGCCCGTACATACACCAGCAGCGATGTAGCGCGGCTCGGAGGTGTCAGCCTGCGCCAGTTGCAGTGGTGGGATGAGCGGAAAGTCGTGTCCCCACGGCATGAGGGACACAAGCGCGTATATTCGAGCGATGAAGTGGTGGAAATTTCCGTGATCGCCGAACTGCGCCGGAAGGGATTCTCGCTGCAGAAGATCCGCCGGGTGCTGCGTTTCCTGCAACGGGAGATGGGCAAGCGGTTGAGTGATGTGATGGCCCAGGATTCGGCCTTACATCTGGTGACGGATGGGAAATCGATCTACCTGGAGGATTCCAACGACCGGATCGTGGATCTCATGAAACATGCACGCCAGCCGATGTTTCTGGTATGCGTGACGGATCAGGTGAAGCGGATCAACGCGTCGATGCGTCCCGGGACGCCGAAGAAGCCGGTGCGGGCCGAGCAGGCTGCTGCTCCGGTGCGCAAGAGCCGCGCGGTTTAGGCCGCGCGCATCTCACGCGGCCGCGCCGCCGGGCGCTGGAAATCACTGCGATATACTGAAAGAGGGCTAGGAGGCCTAGCTGTGTCCGACAACCGCCGATTCACCTTCTTATTGGTGTGCCTGATTCTTTGTGGCACGTTTCTGGGAGGAGTGTTCGGACCCGGTGTAACCGGGGTTTCGGCCGCGACGGGCGACGAAGACGAAATCAATGCGAGCATCAAATCCTTCACCAAGCTGTTCCAGTTGGTGGAGGACAATTTCGCCGAAAAGGTAACCCCCGATAAGGCGATCTATAAGGGCGCCATTCCGGGGATGCTCCGGACGTTGGATCCGCATTCATCCTTCTTCGATCCACGTGATTTTCAGATTTTGCGTGAGGACCAGCGAGGCGCCTATTTCGGCGTAGGCATGACCGTGTCGGAGCGAAACCGGCGGACGATCGTGATTGCCCCGTTTCCGGGTTCACCGGCTTACAAGGCAGGCATTCGGCCGGGCGACGCCATTATTGAGGTCAACGGCAAGCGCACAGACAACCTGACGAGCACGGAAGTGGCTGATCTGTTGCGCGGCCCGCGCGGAACCGCCGTGAAGGTGACGGTTGGGCGTGAGGGTGTGGAAAAACCACTCAACTTCGATATTATTCGCGATGAAATTCCGCGTAAGAGCGTAGAGAACGCCATTTGGGTGAAGCCGGGAATCGCGCACCTGGATATCCAGTCCTTCAACGAAAATACGAGCCGCGAAGTGGAGGAGAACCTCCGCGCTTTGGGCGAAGGCAATATCAAAGGTTTAATTCTGGACCTGCGCGACAATCCGGGCGGTTTGTTGAACGAAGGTGTTGCAGTAGCCGGACGGTTTCTGACGAAGGGCCAATTGGTGGTTTCGCATAAAGGACGGTCATCGCCGGAAAAGCCGTATTATGCGGGCCGGGGATCGAACGGTCGCGAGTATCCGATTGTGGTATTGGTGAACCGGTACTCCGCGTCGGCCGCAGAGATTGTTTCGGGCGCTTTGCAGGATCACGACCGGGCATGGATTCTCGGCGAGAACAGCTTTGGGAAAGGACTGGTCCAAACGGTGTACCCGCTGGTGGAGAACACGGGCCTCGCCCTCACCACGGCGAAGTATTACACTCCGAGCGGACGTCTGATCCAGCGTGATTATTCACAGGGTTCCTTCCTCGATTACTACAACAAGAAGGATCTCAACACCCAGAATCCGCTGGACATGAAGACCACCGACGCCGGACGGCAGGTGTTCGGCGGCGGCGGGATCGCGCCGGATGAGAAGTTCACCGGGCCGAAACTGAACCGGTTCCAGAGCGAGATGTATCGTCGGTTCGCATTCTTCGGTTTCTCCTCGCGCTACTTCAGCACGCACGAAGCGAAGCTTTCCCGCGACTGGAATCCCGACGAAAATACGCTGAATGAGTTCCATCAATACCTGGTGAAGGAAGGTGTGCAGTTCGGAGAAGGGGAGTTCGCCGAGAACCGGGATTGGCTGAAGCAGCAGATCAAGCGGGAGTTGTTCATCACGGCTTTCAACCAGGAGGAATCGCGCAAACTGACGGTGGAGACGGACCCCGTGGTGCTGAAAGCGATTGAGTCTCTGGCTGAGGCGAAGAAACTGCTCGAGAACTCGAAGAAACTGATGGTCCGGCGGTAGACGCCGGGTGCGCCGGGCGAACTGCGATAAGATATAGTTCGCCCATGAAGATCAACCCAAACAAGTGTGTTGCCTGCGGCAACTGTACCTATGTCTGCCCGATGGGCGCGATCTACATCGATCCGACGATCCGCCGGGCAACGATCAATCGCGACGAATGCGTCGAGTGCTATAGCTGTTACAACGGGCTGAGCCAGGAGCATCTGAATCCGGTGATTGTGCGGACGATCCGGAAGGTGTTTCAGATGATGCGGCTCCGCTTCGATCCTGAGCCCGATGTGTGTCCCACGGCGGCGTTCGAGCCTGATGAGCTGACGTGGCCACGCGTGGTGCGGCGCGCGTTCAGTGATCCCCGCGTGCCCCATGAGTCCACCGGTGTGCAGGGGCGGGGCACCGAGGAAGTGAAGACGAACGACGTCAGCGGGCGGGTGAAAGTGGGTGAGGTGGGATTCACGATCGAGTTCGGACGGCCGGGTCTTGGGGCACGGTTCCGCGAGATCGAAAAGATGTCGATGGCTCTGGCGCGCCTGGGCGTGCACTTCGAGAAGAAGAATCCAGTCACGACCCTGATGACGGATACCGCGACGGGGAGAATCCGCGAGGATATTCTCGATGAGAAGGTGCTCTCGGCGATCCTGGAGATCAAGACGACCGTGGAGCGGACTGAAGAGATCATCCGGGCTGTGTGGGAAGTGGAGAAGCAGATCGACACCGTGGTGACGATCGGGGTCGGGACGCGATGCGATGAGAAGGGCGAGGAGCATGTGGTTGCGCCGATTCTCGAGAAGCTTGGATACAAGCTGCATCGGGCAAAGACGAACATCGGCTTGGGCAAGGTGGTGAATGAGCCATCGGCATCACAAGAGCCGGTGGGCACAGGAGCAACGCGATGACGAACACATTGCACCGTTTCGGCGAAGCCGCAACATTCTACGATGATTATGTTGTATTTGCGATTCCCAGCCGGGGGAAGAACGACAAAGGCTGCCTGCCGAAGCTGAAAGAGTTTTTGCGCATGGCGGTGTCCTTCAAGCCCGTCAATTTGGGCGATGCCTCGCACGGCGGCGCGCTGCGCCCGAGCCGCGAGATGAGCCCCACTTCGCATTGGAATCGCGATATCACACCGGATTTCGAGGCTGTAATCAATGGAGTGGATACGCCGACGACGGTCGCGGCAGTGTTCGACAACCGGGTCAACGCCGAGGAGTTCGTGAAGGCGGTGAAGAAGGCGGACCTGGGCCTGTGCATCAACATTTCGACCTCAATCGACGGCGCCGAACAGTGTTGCTTTGCGGCAGGCATTCCGCGGCATAGTGTGGGATATTCGCTGGGTTTTGAAGGAAAGACAGAGAAACTGCCGAATACCCAGGTGCTGATGCTGAGCACGATGTGCGGGCACGGAATGATCAGCCACAGCATGGCGAAGAAGATGATCGACTGGGTGAAGGAAGGGCGGCGGACTCCGGAAGAAGCAGTGACGTACATGGCGCGTTTCTGCTCCTGCGGTGTGTACAACCCCTCGCGGGCAAAGCGGATTCTGGAAGACGCCCGGGGCACGATGAAATAGAGGTTGGCCATGCCTACCGAGCGGGAGCAGATGATTCACCGCAAGTTGCGGGAGATCTGCCTGGGGCTGCCCGAGGTGGAGGAAACGCTAACCTGGGACCATCCGAATTTCCGCGTGGCGCAAAAGATTTTCTGCATCATGGGCGGGTATCCAGGCGAACCGAACATCACAGTGAAGGTGGGCAAACCGATGCTGGATGTGTTTCTGAAGGATCCGCGGTTCGTGCTGGCCTCCCACATCGGCAAGCACGGATGGGTGTCGATGCCAGTTGCCAAGGGACGTTTGAACTGGACGGAAATCGCCTCGTTGTGCCGTGAGAGTTACCGGAGGATCGCACCCGCGCGGTTGGCGAAACAGATACACTGACCGCATGAAGCGGTATTTGTTGGTTTGTTTGCTAGGACAGTTGGTACACGGGCAGGGGCTGTGGGAGCGAAGAGCAGCCTACCCGATTGCGGCCACCGAGGTATCCGCCGCTGTGCTCAACGGGAAAATCCACTCCTTGTGCGGACTGCTGCCCACGGGCGGCAGGACGGGAACTCTGTACATTTACGACCCCTATCGCGATGAATGGGGGGAAGGACCGCCGGTGCCCATGGATGGAGGCGGGGATCACTGCAATGTGGCGGCTGCGGGCGGAAAACTCTACGTATTAGGGGCCCTGCGCGGAGCAACGGCCGACGGGAACACTTATGAGTACGACCCTTTGGCGCGGCAGTGGAGCGTCGTGGCTCGAATGGGCGAGGCGCGTGGGGCAAGCGGCGTCGCGGCGATCGGGAGCAAGATCTACGTTGCCGGTGGGTTGGCGGGAAGTGTTGCGGTGAACACTATTGAGGTCTTCGATACGGAGACGAAGCAGTGGTCGCGGCTGGCTCCGATGCCGACGGTGCGTGACCATTTGACGGCGCAAGCGGTGAATGGGCGGCTTTACGCCATTGCTGGGCGTGTAGGGGCGGAGAATCTGCGGACGAACGAGGAGTACGATCC
>CALFYN010000659.1 GCA_937952345.1 uncultured Acidobacteriota bacterium | reverse complement strand
GAAGGGGACATTTCTACTTTGCCAGGATGGGGACATTTCTACTTTGCCTTGACAAACGTCTGCTGATCGTTGACACTTCGCTCCGACGTTCGATATCATCGCCTCCAACCTGGTGCAAGGCGCTCCCGATGTCACACTATCGCATTGGCTCATGTGAGGTCGACACACAGCGAAAGCGTCTTACCCGCGACGGGAAAGACATCCCTCTCCCCTGGCGTTCTTTCGAAGCGCTCCGCCTCCTCATTGCCGCGGCGGGCGACGTGGTTCCTCGGGAGGAGTTCCTCCGTGCCCTCTGGTCCGATGTGGCGGTCGAGGAATCCAGCCTGCCCAAGTGCATCTCTCAATTGCGCAAAGCGCTCGCCGATGCCGACTCCACCATCGTGGAAACGATTCCGCGCGTCGGCTACCGGCTCGCCGTACCTGTCGAACCAATCGCCGCCGCGCCGCCTGCCCCAGGCGTTCGATGGCCGCAAATTGCAGCCATGGCCGCGGTGCTCCTTGTGGTGTTGGCTGCCTTGGTCTGGTTGCCCCATCGCCAGAGGATGAAAGAAGCCGAAAGCCTTTACCAGGAGTCGCGCCGCGTCGCCAGGAATCGGGACAAGGAGTCCACCGCTACGGCCATTCGCATCTTGCAGGAAGCTCTCGCGCTCAATCCCAATCACGCTGCCGCCTACGCCGCTCTGGCGCAAACCATGAACCGTAACCTGCCCTATCTTGACCGGGGCGCGCCTGTGCACATTGTCGAGACCGCGCGGCGCAGCGTTGAACTGGATGCGCAGTGCATCTCGTGCCGCATTTCCTATGGTTTCTTCCTCTTTTACCACGCCTGGAATTGGCGCGAATCGGAAAGGCACCTGCGTCACGCTGTCGCTGCCGCGCCTGAGCTAGCCGATGCTCATCAGAATCTGGCCATGCTTCTTGCGGCTGTCGGACAACTCAACGAGGCGGCGGCGGAAATAGCCACTGCCATCCGGCTCAAGCCCTACCATGCCGGCAACCATGCCGTCCAAGCCAGCATCCTCTACTTTCAACGAAGATACCCGGAGGCCATCTCCGCCGCCCAGCGGGCTCTGTCAATGGATGCCAAGTACATTGCCGCCGCCGATTGGCACAGCCGTGCCGCGACTCTGGCCGGACATCACGGCGATGGTCTCGGCGCCATCCTTCGGATACGGTTTCCGGAATGGATCGGAAAGGTCACCGCCACGCTGGCCTCCAAGGGAGAGCAGGCGGCCTGGCGCGAACTTCTGCAACTCACATCCACTCCCGAATTGCGGCGCTCGCAGTGCTGGCGCCGCGACATTTGGTTCCTCCATGCCGGCGAACCCGAACGCGCTCTCGACGAAATCGAAACCTGCCTGGAGTCGCGCAATGTCAATCTCGCATGGCTGGCCGTCGATCCGGCCCTCGATCCGCTCCGGGAGCACCCTCGCTTTCAGCGGGTGTTGCGCACGATGGGCCTCGCCGCTAAATCTCCTGATGAGTCGGCGCAAGCAACTCAAACCGGTGCTGGCCACTAAGACGGTCTTGCACGATTAGCCGCGATTCCCAATCAGCGATTGAGGACGGGAATCAGCGCCGGTTGCGTGGGAACCCCTTCGTTGAAGATGCGGACCTCGTAATTGCCGTCCGGAAGCGGAGGGACTTTCACGTCGATTCGGTAGACACCCGGCCCGGTCTTCACTGCCAGCATCACCTCCGCATCCGCGTCTCCGATTCGCGCCGAAACTCCAGGCGTCACTTCCGCCGGAGTGGGCACAATGCGGCCTGCTGGAGTGGTTGGATTAGTGTCGCCGAATCCGGTTCCGAGGAATTGAATGGTATCTCCCGGAGCGGCCTCTCTCCCGCCGCCACCCAGTTCGCGAGGAGCGACAATGGCGCCGTCGGAGTGAGTCGCGGAGGCAAACAGGCGCGCCGGCCCGGTTTGCTGAAACAGCGAAGGACGCACCGGAAGCAGCACCGTCCGCAAAGGATCGTTCGTGCCACGGATATTGGTTACCGCAACGTTGACCAGACCGGGTTCCACGGTGTCTGGCGCAACAATGGTCACCCGCGACGGACTGACCTCTGTAACCGCGGCAGCCTTGCCGCCAACCGTAACGGAAACGCCGTGGAGCGCAGTCGGCAGGTTGCCGGCGACAATGTCGGTCTCACGCATCTCGCCCGACGTTTGAGACAGGTTCGTGCCCTCGATATGAACCAGCGATGCGGGAGCGAAACCGTATTGCTGGCTGCCTGCGACGACTACGCTGCTGATTTCCGGGCGGTCCTGGCTGGCAGCGGATTGCGATACGCGGACCTCACTGTTTTCGTCGACCACGAGGATGCCTCCCGTACGTGCGGAGCCCGGGTTCGCGGAGTAGTTGAACGTGAACGAGCCAGACCCGGTTCCTGAAGCGGGTTGTACCAACTGAATCCATGGGACGGTGGCACGCGCCTGCCATTGGCAGCCTGACTGTGTGCTGACATTTACCGTTGCTGAGCCTGCCGGTGAGTTGAGCAGCATTCGGTCCGGAGTCATCGTGTAAAGACAGACAGGCCTCCCGGTGAGCCGCGCGTTGGCGCGAAATACGATTGGTTCCTGCGGGAAGACGTCTTTGCCTAATTCGTATTGGATGGTCATGTCCGCCATTCCTACACCGTTCGCCACGAAGGGGCGGAAGTCCGTGATGGTGTAGACACCCGGTACCGCGGGGCGTCCGGCCACCAGCGATGTGCTCCGCCCGGAGAGCGTTCCGCTTCCCGCATTGCAGTTGAAGAAACCTTGCCCGGGAACAACCTGGGCTACAGGGGACAGAAGTGTCGCCACCGGCCCGCTTACCGCCAGGTTGACCGGCGTGGAAGAAGGCATTTGGACGAAACTCGTGTGAATCTCTCCCGATCGGACAAACCACGTTACGTTGCCGGTGTAGCGGTCGTCACAGAGCGATTGTTTCTGCACATCCACCACAACCTCCACGGGGATGGACTTGACGAACAACTCCTTCCCCACCTGGTACTCGACCAACAGTTGTGTTTCCCCTGGCGCTAGCCCTGTAATCGTGATATCAGGGGTCGTCGAAATGCTGTCCATTACGAGAGGAGACGCTGTGGCGATCTTCGGTTCGGCTATTCGGATGAAAAAGATACCGGCCTTGTCAATCGGGTGAAATGGCTGCACCCTCACCTTGCCGCTTTCGCCGGCTCTCAACCTCACGGCTTTGGCGCTGAGACTGAATTCGCCTACCTGAATAGTTCCACGGCCCACCCATTCCCTTCCCAGCGCGTCCCGGCCCTTCAATTCGTATCCAGTTATGCCGCATTCCAGTCCGGCGAATTGCAGGGCTCCTTCGGAAGTTTGCCTTGCCGAAGCGATGACCTCCGGTGTGGTTGTCCTGGCGATTGCTCCGTTAGACACACTGACGACGAACTTCAGTCCCTCGGGCATCCCCGGCACATAGGGGAACTGGACCTCCGACGGACCTGGGGCGTGGACATAGAAATTCGGCGCCCTGAAGCTGCGTGAGGAGCTAATGTCGATGCCTTCCACCTTGGGATTCGCAGGAAAGAGATCCAGGCTCCCGCTGGCCGTGCCATCCCCAAACCGGATGGGAAACGGGATGGTTCCTCCATCCGGAGTGGGAAATCCGTTTTCCCGGAGAACCCGGTTTGCCAACGCCTTATCGGTGGCAAGCAGTTTGGCCGCTTCCGTGATCGTCGTATTGGGATTGCGGTTCAGATAAGAAGCGAGGGTGAGCAGGAAGGCAGACCCTTCTGAAAATGTCAGAGAAGAATTGTCTTCATCGGCATCGGTGATGATGTCCCCTTTCAGGCCTTGCCCTCGAAATGCGGCGATGGCATTCCCGGAAAAACAGGATCCGATCAATGCGCATGTCTCCGCCCCTTCAATGTCCTTCATCCAATAAGCGAGTTGTTCCCACGTCACGAATGACTTGCCCTGTTCCGTCCCGAGGAAAAACCCGAGTTTCTCGCCATGGGCGTGCATAATCAGGTAGACCTTCTTGCAGCCACGGGCTGCCGCCTCCCTGATCATCCTTCTCAAATCAACTTCCGTGGTCGTTGGATATGTCTTACTGTTTCCCGAGGGTACCGACCGGATAAACATGTTTTCCCCTGGAACCTTCATGCTGGTGAACAGGTACCGGGCCCACACGCCCATCGTCTTGAGCGAACCCATCATGTTGGGACCTTGAATGAAGATGGCACAGGCATCGGAGGGAGCGGCATTGCGCCCCAGTTTTGCCGTCATCCCCGGAGCGGCTTCGAACGAAGGGAAATGCTTCTCCAGATTCAGTTCGGGATGTCCGGCATAGGATGATCCCAACGAGTGGAATGCGGGATCCTCCTTGCGCCGCACACGCGGCCACCACAGACTACCGTGACTGGATGCATCCTTGACGCCGGCTGCTGGGGTTGCCAGCGCCGGCGCCACCAGAATGCGTGTGCGCCGGCCAAAACCCAACCGGAAATTGTCCTCGATCCAAAAGATCCAACTCGGCCGCGATAGAATCCTCGGCAGCCCGTTGCGTGTGGGGACGACCTTCCCCGAATCATCCAGTTCCGTTCCGGCGGGCACGAGCCATGGGCCGTGCAGCAGTGCGGGGCTCCGAGGCGACCGCAGTTCCCTCATCCATTCGGCCCTGACGTCAGCGGGCTTCGCCGTAGCTGTGGGCGGCACTCCGCGGAAAACGGAGAAAGCGATGGAAGCCGTCTCGTCACCTTCTCCCTCAAGCGTGGCGTCAAGCCGGAACCAGCCTGGAGTTGCATTCACCACAAATTGTGTACTGGCGATGCCACCCGCATCGCTCACCACCCGATGAAGTGTGCCGGTTGCCATCTCTGATTCGGGAAACCGGC
>CALFYN010000658.1 GCA_937952345.1 uncultured Acidobacteriota bacterium | reverse complement strand
TCATGATGGTGGACGGATTCCGCTAAGAAACGCTGGCTGCCCGCACCTGCGCTAGGATGGAGTCTCCCATGAGTTCTCTCATCTTCGACGCTCACCTGGATCTATCCATGAACGCGATGGAATGGAATCGCGACATCCGGCTGCCTCTGGTGGAGATCCGCCGCCGAGAACTGGGCATGAACGACAAGCCGGACCGGACGCGCAACACCGTCTGTCTGCCCGAAATGCGGCGCGCCCGCATCGGCCTGTGCGTGGCCACACAAATCTCCCGCTTTTCCGGCCGCTTCAGCAAACTTCCCGGCTGGAGCAGTCCCGAGCAAGCCTGGGCGCAGACACAGGGCCAACTCGCCTGGTACCGGACCATGGAAGAATGCGGAGAACTCGTACAACTCCGCACGAAAGAAGATGTGGCGCGGCACGCTACACTTTGGCGGGAAGCGACAGAGCAACAACAACAGAAGCTGCCTATCGGCTACTTGTTAAGCCTGGAAGGAGCTGACTCCATCCTCAGTTGGAAACACCTCGAAAAGTCGAGAGCCGACGGCCTGATCGCGCTCGGCCCCGTGCATTACGGCCCGGGCATATACGGCCACGGCACCGACGATGAGGGAGAACTGACCCCGCGCGGCCGGGAGTTGCTAAAGGAAATGGAGCGGCTCGGCATCATCCTCGATGTCACTCACCTTTGCGATGAGAGCTTCTGGGACGCCCTCCGCCATTACAACGGTCCACTTTGGGCCAGCCACCACAACTGCCGCTCCCTGGCCAACTGGAATCGGCAACTCAGCGACGATCAGATCAAAGCCATCACCGAACGGGGGGCCGTCATCGGCATGGCTTTCGACGCCATCATGATGGTGCACGGCTGGACGCACATGCGTTCCAAGCCTCAGGATTTCAATCTGAAGCTCGAAAAAATATGCGAGCATATTGACCATATCTGCCAAATCACGGGAAGTTGCCGGCACGTCGGCATCGGGACAGACCTCGACGGAGGATACGGAACCGAACAGACCCCGATGGATCTGGACAGCATTGCCGATCTGCATACTCTTACCGGCCCCCTGCTGTCACGCGGCTATTCCCCGCAAGACATCGACGCCATCTTCAGCGGCAACTTTCTCCGGTTCCTCGGTGAGCACCTCTCGTGAAACCTACCGGCGTCCGCTACCTCGTGCTTGGCGTCGCCACCGCCAATGCCTTTCTGCTGTATCTGGACCGTATTTGCATGGCTGCGGTCGTGCAATCGGCAAGCTTCCAGAAGGAGATGGCGCTCGATCCGCAAAGCACCGGCGATGTGCTCGCCTCCTTTTTCTTCGCCTACGCCCTGGGCCAACTGCCGGCGGGGTGGCTGGCCGACCGCTTCGGGCCGCGGAAGATGCTGGTGGCCTATATCGCACTGTGGTCCGTCTGCACAGCGGCAACCGGTCTGGTGGCGGGCCTGCTGGGCCTGGTGATTGTGCGTTGCGCCTGCGGCCTTGCGGAAGCCGGCGCCTACCCCACAAGCGCGCTGGTGGTTTCGCGCTGGTTTCCCTTTTCCCAACGAGCGCGCGCCAATGGCGTCGTCGCCTTCGGAGGCCGCATCGGCAATTCGATGGCCCTTTGGCTGACCGCCGGCGCCATTGCGGCGCTCGGCTCGTGGCGGCCCGTCCTCTGGATTTACGGTGTCATTGGGATCGGTCTGGCTGCAGCCACTCACATTGTCTTCCGAGACCATCCCGCCGAACATCCGTGGGCCAACCAAGCCGAGAAAGGACTGGTGCCGCAGTTCCGCCCGGTCCCCTACAAATGGCCTTTTCGCGCATTGCTGCGCCACACCGGTCTGTGGTTTTTCAACATCGGCACCATCGGACTCAATTTTGGGTGGGCGTTCCTGATCACCTGGCTTCCCGCCTACATGCAGGAAGTTCATAAGCTCGACAATGTTGTCGCCAGCCGCTACGTTTCCATCGCGTTGTTTTGCGGGCTGGGGGGAATGCTATTCGGCGGCTGGTGGTGTGACTTGTTGACGCAGCGCTTTGGCCAACGTTGGGGACGCCGGCTGCCGTTCGTCGCCGCCAGCGCGGTCTGTATTGCCGCCTACCTGGTGTGTCCGCTCATCGCGAGCCCCGTTGCTGTCGCCGTAGCGTGCAGCGTGGTTGCCTTCGCATCCGACAGCGTGGGGCCAGCGGTCTGGGCCATCGGCCAGGACATCGGCGGCCGCCACGTCGCATCGACACTCGGCTGGAGCAACATGTGGGGCAACTTCGGCGCTTCCGCTGTAGCCAAGGTCATTCCCTTCGTCCTGACCACCCAATACCACTTCACCGACTGGCGCGAGATCTTCTGGCTCTGTGCCGGCGGCTTCGTCCTGCTTGGCGCAGCCCCACTACTCGTCGACAGCACACGTACCCTGACTAGCGAGTGACCGCAAGGGACAGGCGAATGGGACCGACTCAACTTTTTCCCAGGTCCGGCCGATAGTAGCTCAGGCGGTCACGATTGTCCGCAATGGCAATTGTCGGGCCTGTTGACTGGTCACCGTCGCTATGGTTTTCGATATCCGATCACTGCGAATACCCGATTGGCTCGTTCCGGCGGGATGGAACGTTGGGCTCAGCCTGAACGGCTTTCCCTACTATCGTCCCGCTGTCGGCAGCGGTCTGACTCTTCTACCCGCAAGAGGCACCCTGGCGGAGACACTGCGCAACCTTAGCTTCGTTCAGGTACGAGGAGGGTCATGATGAACACTCAATCAGGAATGCAAAGCGCCGCGCTGCCGGCGCGATGGGGAGCCGAGAGCGGCCGCCTTGTGCCTGTGGTCGAGGTCTTCGTCTATCTCCAGCTACTGGATGTACTCACGACGATGATTGGGTTCCTTCTCGGACTCGGGGAGGCGAGCCCGTTCATCCGCTGGCTCATGCAAATGGGACCGCTCGCTGGGCTCCTCGCCAGCAAGGCAATCGCAGTCTTCCTGGGTGGGTATTGTGTCTGGCAGAGACGCTTTCAGGTCATCAAGCTGATCAACTATTGGTATGCTGCTCTTGTGGTGTGGAACCTGTATCTGATATTCCTCATACTGTCCCGCTTTCGTCCGTCCTGACTGATTTCGCCGTATCGCCTGGACCAAAATCTGCCCAGACGAAAGGATGAGCCATGGAAACAGGTTTCGCCGCCAGCCAGAGCAAGAGGCATGAAGCTCTTCCTCAACCACCGATTGGCATCGAGCAATTAGACATTCCCATCCCCCTGGTTACGGATTTGATCGTCCGTCGTCTCAACCTGGACGGAGCCGCGAGCTTGGGTCAGCTTCGCCGCCAGCTCAAGCTATCGAACCAAATCGTTGAGGGAATCTGCCGTCACTTGATGAAGCAACAACTCGCGGAAAACCGTGGGATGGCCGGTGAGGACTATGTATTCGGCCTCACTGCCGCAGGCCGCCAACTGGCAGTTGATCGCATGCGAGTATGCCACTATGCAGGCCCCGCTCCCGTCTCGCTTCAAGCGTACGAGGCCGTGGTCGCACGCCAGAAGTGGACCCCGGCGCTCGATCGAGGCAAGCTGGAGGCAACTTTCGACGACCTCGTTGTCAGTTCACGCTTCCTCGACCGTCTTGGCCCCGCCCTGATGGGGCAGAAGTCACTCTTTCTGTTCGGCCCCACCGGCAATGGGAAGACCAGTATCGCCGAGCGAGTCTCACGCATTTACGATGACACCGTTCTTGTGCCTTACGCCGTGGAGGTTGACAACCAGGTGATCGTCCTGTTTGACCCCATTGTCCATCGGCCCACCGGCGCCAGCCCAGAGGGCCTGGACCCTCGGTACGTCGTCTGCCGCCGCCCCACAGTCATCGTCGGTGGTGAACTTACGGCCGAACTTCTCGACCTTCGCATTGACGCCATCTCCAATATCTATGCAGCCCCGCTGCAAATGAAGGCAAACAATGGCGTCCTCGTCATTGATGATTTTGGGCGCCAGATGCTGCCAGCCCAGCAACTGCTCAATCGTTGGATTGTTCCGCTCGATCGGGGCGTGGATTACCTTTCCTTGAACTACGGAGTGAAGTTTCAGATTCCGTTTGCAATGATGGTTGTGTTCGCCACCAACATAGAACCCCGGGCACTGGCCGACGATGCGTTCCTGCGGCGCCTCCCCAATAAGATCTACGTTGGACCGCCTAGCCGCGACGAATTTCTGGAGATTTTCCAACGCCTCGCCGCGAAACGGGAACTTCTGTTTGAGCCGGATATCCCACATCTGCTCGCCGACCTGTGCCTCCACCGCGGGCGCACAGTTCCCAGTGCCTGCCACGCCATCGACATCTGTGACATCGTGGTCCGCATTCAGGATTACGAGGGCCGCCCCCACGTGATTACGCACTCCGACCTCGAACGGGCTATCGAGTTGTATTTCGCCGACGCGGCGCAGAATCCTGAAGCTGTTTGATCCGCTACCGGTAGTAGGAGACGTGTGGAACAACCTGGTTCGAGCCGCGTAACTCGCACGGCCCGCAAGTGATCTGATAATCCGCATGCGCCCGCCGGATGATCGACGGAAGTACATCCATGTCATCGGCCAAATGATAGCTGTCCAGAATCAAGCGAGGCCGCATGTGCCGCAGCGTCTGCATCGCACCGGCCAGCGCCTCGCGTTCCGCTCCCTCAATGTCCATCTTGATGGCGTCTACGCGCGGCAAGCCTAGGTCGGCCACAAGCGAGTCAATGGTCACAACCGGGATCTGATCCACTTTGCCGGTTGTGCCCACAACGACACTATTCATTCCAGAATTCTGCGTCCCTTCGTAGAGCGTCAATGTGTCATTCCGGCTCCAGACCCCCTTGGGGACAATCACAACCCGGCCGGCGGCGATCTCGCTGGTGAAATTCCGCCGCAGGCATTCCAGGTTCACACGATCGGGCTCAATGGCCACCACGCGTGATGCTCCGCGGCGCAAGGCAAACTCAGCAAATACCCCCACGTGCGCCCCGCAGTCCAACACAATGTCGCCCGCGCGCACTTGTTGGCCGGGGTTGTATTCTTCGGTCCAGGTGTGTTCCGCCAGCAGATAGGCAAGCAGTTCCTTGCCGTCATAACGGTCACCCTTGCTCTTCAGCCAATAGGAGCGTTCCGGCGTACTGACTTTCTGGATCCCGAACTGCTCATCGTAGCCGGTTACTGTCAGTTTTGCGCGAAACGAATCCATCAATTGGCCCATCCGGACATTGTCCTTGTGCAGAGAAAGCACTCGGTCCATCGAACAGTGGGGGGCTCGTCCGGCGAGTTTCAGCCGCAGGGGGTATCCTTGCGGGGCGAGAGTCAGCGCGCCAACGGCAACCCAGGTCGCGATCATCAAAGCAGCGGTGTAGTTCATCTTGGTCCGTTTCCTCGATTCTTTTCTCAGCTCCCCAATCGGATTTTCTGAAACTGCGGCAAGAGTTGAAAGTCGGTCTGTACGCTGGCGATCGTCTCCCCGATCTGTTTCACCCGATCCGCCTGCGTTTGCTCAGCCGTCTGCGCCCCGGTGAGATAGGGCACCCGCACCGGATCGATCCCCATGATCCGACAGCACGTGGAATCTACCGCCACAGCATCGAATCCCGCCACAGCCACCCCCGCGTAT
>CALFYN010000657.1 GCA_937952345.1 uncultured Acidobacteriota bacterium | reverse complement strand
TGCGGGCCGGCGTTTCGTTCTGCTGGCGGAAGAAGTCGAAGCCCGAGGAGGTGAGGAAGTTGTTGAGGCGGAACTCGGGGGTGTAGCGCCACATGACGCGATGGCTGTCGTTGAAGATGTGATCGACGCGGAAGTTCATCTCATCGGTGTCGTCCTTGCGCGCGCCTTGGGAGAACCAGTTGCGGCCAGCGGCATCGCGGAAGTTGGTGTCGGGGTACATGCGCGTATAGCCGAGGGCATTGCGGTCAATGCGGCTGGTGGGGATGATGTTGCCGGCGAAAGGCTGGCCGGTTGTGGGGTCATAGAGGGTGCGGCCGAGGGTGCTGAAGTTGCCTGTGCGGTAAGCGGCTTCGGGAACGATGTTGAGGAAGCTCTGCTGCTGGCGTTCCTTGATGAAACCGATTAAGACGAAGAAGAAGGTCTTGTTGCGGCCGTTGTAGACCTTCGGGATGTAGACGGGTCCGCCGACGGTGAAGCCGAAGTCGTTGCCGCGGAAGGCGGGGTTATTGGGGATGAAGAAGTTGCGTGCGTTGAGGACGTTGTTGCGGTGGAAGTAATAGGCGGAGCCGTGCAGATCATTGGTACCGCCCTTGGTGATGACGTTGAACTGCGAACCGCCGCCGACACCGAACTCGGCGGAGTAGTTGCCGCGGATGGCGCGGAACTCGGCGACGGATTCGATGTTGGGCGCGAGCGGGGCGCCCCAGTTGCCGCCGGTATCGACGTTGTAGCCGCCATCGAGGAGCAGGGCGTTGTGAGTGGGGCGGACTCCGTTCACGGAGGAACGATTGTTGCGGCGGTCATAGGGAGTATCGGAAACGACGCCGGGCATGAGGAGGGCGAAGGGAAGTACGTTGCGGCCGCGGGCAGGGAGTTGCACCATGTCCTTGCCGTCGAGCAACTGCGAGGTTGTGCCGGTGGCCGTGTTGACGGTGACGGCGCTGGCTTCGACGGTGACCTGATCGACGACCTGGCCGACCTCCATGGTGATGCCGATGCGGCGGTTGTCGTTGACGCGGAGGATGACATCGGAGATGACGGAGCGCTTGAAGCCGGCGGCTTCGACGGTGACTTCGTAGGTTCCGATGGGTAGGAACACGAAGGAGTAGTTGCCGGATTCGTCGGATTGCGTCTGGCGGCTCAAGCCAGTGCCGACGTTGCGGGCTTTGACGGTTGCACCGGGGATGACGGCAGTGCTGGCATCCTGAACGACTCCGTAGATGGAGGCGGTGACTTCCTGGGCGTACGCGAACGTGGCGAGAGAAACAGCGAGAGCGACAAGACGAAGCATGGTGTTTACTCCAGAAGATAAATTGGTCCTAAAATCATAATTGGTTTCGCGCCCGGACACAAGCCCCTTTGTTCGGTGAACAAAAAAAGGCGGCCCCGCGAAGGGCCGCCCGAGTATGGGTGTTGGGTGGAGAAATGGGTTACAGCATGAAGCCGAGGTTCTGGCTGGTGAAGTTGGCCAGGTTCGGAAACACACTGAGAAGATCGCTAGGTGGGACGCCGAACCATGAGGCGAGGGTCGCACCATACTGATCGAGCGAACTGGTCGGGATCCAGTTGCCGCGGTTGCCGGAATCGTCGGGGCCCTGGAGGGCGAGCGTGGGGAAGGTGCCGTAGAGTTCGCCGCCACGGACAGCGGCGCCCATGAGGAGGTGATGGCCTCCCCAGGCGTGATCGGTGCCGGCGCCTTGCGATGGCTGGAAGGTGCGGCTGAACTCGGATTCGGTGAAGGTGGTGACCTGATTGGCGACGCCGAGTTCGACGGTCGCGTTATGGAACGCGGCCATGGCGTTGCTGACTTGCGTGAGCAGGTTGATGTGATCGGGCAACTGATTGCTGTGGGTATCGAAGCCGCCGATGGAGGCAAAGAAGATCTGGCGGCGCATGCCGAGTTGAGCGCGGACCTGGATGAGGCGTGCGATCTGGGCGAGTTGATTGCCGATGCCGGTGGCAGGGAACTGCGTAGCCAGCGGGTTACTGGAGGTGGCCTGACTGACGATCTGGGCGATGCGAATGCCTTCGCTGGTGCCGGCGCTGGCAGCCTGCACGAGGGCGAGGCCGGAATCCATCTGGAGCAGTTCCTGCACGGAGACATCGCGGGCGACCATGGCCGGGTTGTTGGGGTTGGTGCCTTCGAGTCCGGTGCTGGTCTGGCCGGGCGAAACGGTGGCGGGCTTGGTGGTGACGCCGTTGAGCAACTGCGCGCCGCCGCTGACGGACACACCCAAGGGGAAGGTGGACGGCTGATTGATGCCGTACTGGGTGAGCTTGTCGGCGATGCGTCCGCCCCATCCGGTGGTGCCGCCCTGGGGCATGGCGGTCTGCCATTGGGAGGTCTGGTCGGAGTGCGAGAAGAGGTTGCTGGGAACCTGTGCGCCGCTGCGATATTGGTCGCGTGTGGTGGGGCGGACGAGCATGCCGACGTTGGCCATGATGGCGAGACGGCGCTGCGCCCAAAGCGGGTGAATGGGCGCAAGCGACGGATGGAGCCCGTAGACCGCGCCTGAGGATGTGGGACAGGCGAGGATATTTGCTTGCGGAATGGCCAGCGAGCCGCGCACGGCGGCATACTGCGCGTACTGCGAACTGAGGGGCAGCACGGTGTTATTCGCGTCATTGCCACCGAACATGAAGATGCAGACGAGGGCTTTGTAATCGCCGGTGGATTGGGCCAGGGCGTTGATCATGCCGAGGCGGCTGAACTGGCTGGCCACGGTCAGTGTGCTCACCGAGCAGCAGCCAAAACGGAGGAAGTTTCTTCTGGAAGTCATGGATGTTGGTTCTCCTTTCTGTTTCGGCATTTGCTTAGGGTTCCACCTGGTACTGGCTGGAAGAGCCGACCAGGTAGGCTGCGTTACGGGCGCGGGTGCGCACGTCGGTGGTGGCGCTGATGGCGGTGAAGATGCTGTTCCTCATGGTGGGGGACATGGCTCCGTGCATGAGCGCCTGGTTGAGCGCTTCAATTAGCGCGGGTGGATCGGAGGCGAGGCGTTCGAGTTCGGCCAGATCGATGGCGACGGTGGAACCGAGTCCATTGCGGCTGGCGCGGTAGATGAAGTTGACGCGGTTCAGAGCGACGGATGGAGTATTGATCTGGTATTCGGGGGCGACGACTCCGTTGGCGCGGAAGAACGGCGAGAAGTAATTAAAGACGCTGGGAGCGAACCAGAGGTTCTGGCCCATATTGTTCGAGTAGCCGTTGAGGCCATGTTCGGCGGTAACGGTGGCGTTGAGGCCGCGCAGATAGCTGAGGACGAAGAGCACGGGTTCGCGGAGCTTGCCGGTGCTGGGGGCGATGGCATCGGCTTCGGGATCGGTGACGATGGCCTTGGCGGTTTCCCAGAGATCGCCGTTGGTTTGCTGGAAGCGCAGGGCGACGCGCTGCACGTAGCCGGGTGAGGGCTGGCCCATGACGAGGCGCTGGATGAGGCGCAGGGCGACGAAGGGCGGCACATTGGGATGCTGGCGGATGTTCTCGATGACCATGTCGACTTCTTCCGGAGCGGTGCGTCCGGCGGGGATGATGAAGCCGTTGAGCAGCGTCTTTTGCGTTTTGTCGTGGTTGTCGTCGTAGGAGACCATCTGCCCGACGTAATGAGAAGGATTGATGGGCCTGGGGGTTGCGCCTGGCTTGGTGGGGTAGGTCCAGCCGGTGAGGGCTCGGGCGAAGTGCTTCACGTTCTCTTCCGAGTAGGCAGGGATGGGCTTGCCGAAGGCATCGAGGCGGTTTGTGCCATCCATGTTGAGCAGGTTGATGCCTACGGTGAAGAGCTGAAGCAATTCGCGGCCGTAGTTTTCGTTGGGTTCGAGGCCTTTGGCGGGGTTGGCTTTGACGTTGTTCACCATGTCGAGGAAGCGGCCCATGGTGGGGCTGAGGGTGACCTCTTTGAGCAGGGTGAAGTAGTTGCCGAAGGCGTGCTGGTTCATGAGGCGCATGTAGGGAACCAGTTGATGAGAAGAGCCGGTCTTGACGCCGGAGACGACGAGGATCTGGCTGAGGGCGAAGGCCATGCGCTGGCGCAACTGATCGGGGCCGGTCATGGCGTTGAGATAGAAGGCGCGCTGGGCCGGCGTGACGGAGTTGGAATCGGCGACCGGCTCAGGGAGTTGGGAGATGGGCGCGATGCGCTGCTCATTGAGCCAGGTGGCAATGCCTTTTTGCTGGAGATCAATGATGGATTCGGGCGATGGTCCCCAGGCGGCGCGCTGGAGGAAGCGGGCGGCGGCCTGCGGGGTTAGCTGCGCATTGTTGATGCGGACGGGCACGACGACGGAGTTGGAGGACGCCGCGCCGGGGTCCGGATTGCGCAGGCTGACGGTGGTGACGCCGCCGATGCCAAAGGGAACCTTGACCATGGCCATGAGGTAGTTGGGAGCATTGATGAGGATGGTGGCCGGCGTGGAGCCGACGGACAGAGTGGCTCCCGAGGCGAGCCCGGTCACATCCACGCGGAAGACGACGTTCGCGCCGGGCTGGAAGGCCGTGGGCAGGACCGTGGTGATGGTTGGGATGGGATTCTGCAGGGAGATGGTGGAGGTGTCGCTGATGGCGGTGTTGGTTTTGCTGGTGGCCTTGATGGCGATCTGCGGGCTGGGAGGCAGCTTCGCGGGTGGCGTGTAGAGGCCGGTCTCGCTGATGGTGCCGACGCTAGTGTTCCCGCCTGTGATTCCATTGACGCTCCAGGTGACGGATTTGTCGACGGCGTTACCGACGCTGACGCTCATCTGCTTGGTTGTGCCGATGCGCATGGTGTAGGTGTCGGGGTAGACGTTGACGGTGACCGGAGGCATGATCTTGAAATACTTCTGGCTGGATTGTGCGGCTCCGGGGTTGGGGTTGCTGACGCATATGTTGGTTTCGCGGGCAGTGTTGTCGGTGCGGGTGACGCGCAACTCGTTGGGCGAGACGTAGGTGGTGGGCACGGGGACGTCGCCGATCTTCACGGTGGAGCCGGTGATGAAGCCGCGGCCGGTGAGGACGACGGTGAAAGTGCCGACGTTGACCTGGTTCGGAGTGACGGTGCTCAGGACGGGCTCCGGATTGAGCAGGGTGACCGCAGCTTCGGCGAAGGCGGCGGTGTCGGCGACACTGGTGGCGCGGACCTTTACTATGTTGGACGCCGGGACGACGGCCGGCGAGGTGTAGAGTCCAGTGGTGGAGATGGTGCCGGTGGTGGCAGTGCCTCCGGGGATGCCGTTGACGGACCAGGTGACGGCTTTGTTGGTTGCGCCGGACACGGACGCATAGAATGTTTTGGTTGCTCCGACCCGCATGGAGTGCGACGAAGGGCTGATGGTCACGGTAGCCGCCGCGCATAACGGCGCGAAGGTGATCATGAGGCCGGCTGCTGTGAGAAGACAGCTCGACCGCTGGACTATGGATGACATTCGAAGTGTGTGCCTCCGGGTTTCCTGTTACTATCGGGCGCGTAGTCCTAGAAGTGTGCAGGGAAGGGGGGAGAAATCTTGCCTTACCCCTGGGATCAAACTTTCGCCTTACGAGTACTATTGGGGAGAACGGAGAGAGAGATTGTGTACCCCGGTGTAGGGGCAAGAATGGAGAAACGATACCACAGGATGGATACGCAGTGTT
>CALFYN010000656.1 GCA_937952345.1 uncultured Acidobacteriota bacterium | reverse complement strand
CTTTACCGCCACACCATCGAAGGCCCCGACGACATGCCCGCCCATATCCGCGCCGCCTTGACCATGACCCAACTCTCCATCCCCCTCATCGCCGGCGAACTCGCCCTCGGCACATGGCAAGGCATCTACGTCTTCGAACACCGCGAAATGTCGCACCGCCGCTCAGTTGCCCTCCACCTCCTCGGCGAATAGCGCCTACTTCCGCTTCATCAGCCACGCCTCCGAAACCAGCGTGCCCCACCCCCCGCTATTCCGCCACACCTCTCGCTCCACTCTCGTCCCTCGCGCCACATCCGCCGCACGTTCAAACCGCACCACCAACTCCCCATTCCGGATCGCACCCACCGGAATATCGAAGGTGAAAAAGTCGCTCGCCTTCTCCGGCACCTCCAAATCCCGAGCCAGCACAAAATCCCCCGCGTAAATCGTCTCCGATTTCTGATTCATCCGTCCCCGGTACCGCTCCTGATACCACGGCCTCACCAAAGTAAACCGGATGCGATACCGCGCCTTCTCATCCAATCCCTTGTAATGAAACGTCACCCCCTCATCTTCGTCCTGCGTGTAGTGCATCGTCCGCTGACTCGGCCGGTTGCTCTCCCACAGCATCTCCGGCACAAACGGCTGCCCGAAATCGAACGGATACCCGCGCACGATGTTCGGAGCACGATCCAGCGTCCCCGCATCGTCATAGAAGCCGCCCTCGCCCGCATCTTCGTAATCCGTGATCATGTGCAGCAGTTCCGCGCGCGCTTCCCCACTCGCCGCCCGAGCCCGCTCCAATTGCCGCTTCAGCCACCCCAAGCCCACGAAATCGTGATCCAGATTGTAGATCCCCTCGTTGCGCACGCCATACAACTGATTGCTCTCCTCGCCCAACCGCTCCGCCTCGCCCCGCAACGCCGCCATCTCCGGCGTCTCCCGCAATTCCCCCATCCAGGCCAGCGCCCGCGCCATCGTCCGGTCCGATCCATCCGCCCGCACCGCCGCTTCCACCCGTCTCTGCAGCGCCTCCTGCTGCCGTACGCGCAACTGCACGTGCTTGTCCAGCGCTGCCTTCTGCATGTACTCGCGCCACAGCCAGTTCGTCTTCATCGCCGGCGCCGGCATCTTCCGTCCTGCCTCGCTCACCAGCCGGTAATAGCGGTCAATCCCATCCTTTCCACTAATCGAAACACCCGGTTTCTCCTCCAGATTCTGCTCCAACTGGAAAATCGCTTCCGCCATCGTCCCAGCCGCCTCCGGCCCGAACCACGTCCGCGCATACTCTGCTACCACGTCTTCCACCTTCGTCTGCGGAGCCCACAGCAGCCGCTGCCACATCCACTGATTGAAGTGATCCTGTGTCCCGCTGGAATGCGTCACATCCCCGATCCCGTAGCGCATCACCTGATGGAAAAACCAGTGATAGTAACGGGGCCAGGCGAAGAACGTCAGCCGGTCATACACCATCGTCAACGCCGGATCCGGATGCCGCTCGTACAAAAAGTGATTCCACGGCGGAGGCTGATCGCCATTCCGATCCGCCCGTGGATACATCTGAATGTATCCATTCTGGGCATAGCGCCAATGCGTCAGTTCGTTGAAAAACACCAGATCCTGCCCCGGAGGCAACTCATGCAGAATCTCCTGCGCATACCGCGCCGGAGGCCCAAAACCCGGATAGCGGAACAAATCCATCCGATGATTCTGCCGGTGTCCCGGCTGCCAGCTCATCGCATCCGACCCCGGCCCGTAGCAAAACGCCCGTAACCATTCGCGCGGCTCCTGCCGCAAATACTCAAAAATCGCCCCGTCGCTCTCGTTATCGAATTTCTGATTCGTGGCGAAAAATTCCGTCCGCGGATGATACCGCCGGATCACCTTCGCCATGTCCGCGCACAGCCGGATATACACGCCGCCATAAGGCCGGCAACGATCGCACTCACAGCCTCCGCCATCGCCGCCCACGAACCGCACATAATCCACCGGCACCTTGTCCCGAAACCGCTGTTCGCACCGCTCCAGCAGCGCCTTCCGCGCCGCGGACACCGATGGGCACAAGTACCCCTGCCGCCCAATCGACTCCGATGCAGCCCACTCCGGCGGCCCTTGCCCCGCATTCGCACTGTAATGAATCAGCGTTTTCAGCCCGAACGCGCGCGCCGTCTTGTATATCGGATCATCCGCTGTCACACCCTCGCTCACCTGCACCGTATTCATACCCGCCAGCGCGAAATCCAATATCCGCCGCCGCAGTTCCTCCTCCGTCCAAGGCCGCACCTTCGCCTTCCCCAGCGCCACCCCGCTCTGCCCGAACTGCGTCCCGCGCACTTCAAACGCCGGCGCCGTACGCACCGTCAATAAATCAGGAAACTCCACACCGGCGGAACGAATCGTCATCCGCCGCAAAATCTCCCCCGCCGCGTACAACACACCCCGATCGTCCATCCCCGCCGCCAGCAACACGCCACCGCCGGCCGTCTGCAAGTGGAACCCCTCCACTCCCGGCGATAGCGCCGTCAGTGGCCGGATCCGCCGCGCCTCCATTCCGCCCCGCAGCTTCGCATGCCGCGAAGGCACACCCAGCAGAATCGTCAACTCCCCCGCCATTCCCTGCTCTGACTCCCCCGCCACGCGAGCCTTCGCGATCCGCTCGGCGAGCACGCCAGCCACGTTTCGATCCACCTCGCTCGCCTGCGTACCAACCACAATCCGCACGCTCGGATACATCGCGCCATAGCCCAATTCACCCAACAGGAAAACAATTGGAAGCAGCATACCGCTTCCAATTGTACGCAGCCCAGCGCCTAGCGCCCGAAGTATCCGCTGATCTCCAATGCGACATGCGTACTGCGAAACGCGAAAATGTCCACCGCGCCGCCCGTCCCGCCCGGCACCAGAAACCCGCTGCTCACCGTCTGCCCCTGAAACGCATTCACAATCGAAGCATTCGGCTGCGCCTGACCAGTGGGCCACACAGTAAGAAACGGCATCGGATTCCCATTCGGAATCGCCGTTGCATTCAACGAATACGCCTTCGCGTCCGCCGGGATCCCACTGCACCGGTTCGACGCCGGAATCGCAATGCTGCGCTTGCTCTCATCGCCATAGACCGGCCCGCCATACGCTCCTGTATACGACGCATCATTCGAGTTCGCCACGCGGCACTGCGTCACCGGGAAGTAGTACAACCCCGTGCCGTTATCCGCCGCAAAGTAGCCATTGATATCGACAATCACATCCGTCGCTTCGAAAGCATACAGATTCACCGCGCCTCCAGCCCCTGCCGGCAGAATCACACTATTGGCCAGAATGCGCCCGTTCGGCGAATTGATCGACGAAACATTCGGCTGCGGAGCCCCCGCCGGCCACGCCGTCACGAACGGCAGCGCCCCGGGAGGCACCACCGTAATCGTCACCGAATACGCCGAAGCCCCTGCCGGAATCTGGCAATCCGTGCTCTGCGGGAAAACGAACGTCCGCGCCTGCTTCGCCGCCAGCGACGGCGGCCCGAACGGCCCTGCCTGCGGGCGATACGCCGCCCGCGTCTCAATCACCCGGCACGGCGTCATCGGATAAAACACCAGATTCGACACCGCCGCGTTATCCGTGAAATATCCCGAAATGTCGATGATCAGATCCGTATTGTGCGAAGCATACACACTCAGCCCACCGCCATTGCCGGCCCGCACAATCGCCGAATTCGCCACAATCAGCCCATCCAGCGACCGCACCGTCCAAAAGTCCGGCCGCGCCTCGCCCGCCGGATACACCGTCACGAAATCCACACTCCCCTTCGGGACCAGCGTCACATTCAACACGTAAGCCTTCGCCGACGAAGGGATCGCGCATACGTTCGAATCCTGCGGCACAAACGTCCGCGTCTCACCGCTCGTGAAAAACGGCGGCCCGAACGTCCCCGTCCGTCCTTCGAAGTTATACTCCGGCCGCGTCTCCACCAACCGGCACGGAGTCATGCTCACGAACCGCAACGGTGTGCCGCTGCTGATCACCAGTCCCGCTTGCGTTATCGTCAGCGTCTGCCCGCCGATGGTGATCACCGCCATCCTCTGCGATGCCCCCGGATTCGCCGCCGCCGTGACGTTGATCGTCGTCGAACCCGTTCCGCTCGACGGCGACAACGTAATCCAGTTGTTCCCGTTCGTCGATGTCCAGGCGCAATTCTCTCCGCCCGTGTTGTTCAGATTCACCGGCGCCCCGCCCCCGCCGGCCGGCAGCGAAAGCGTGTTCTGCGACAGGGCAAACGTGCACGGCACGGGTGCATCTGTGTACGTCACCACCAGCTCCCGCACCAGTACACCGGAAGCGGAGTTAAACAGAAACTCCGATGCTCCCCCCGCATTCAGCGTGGTGATGGCGCCGCCCACGGCAATGGTTCCGTTCACCGAATTCAAATACGCAATCCCCGCCGCGTTGAAGTTCACTTCCACAATCGTCCCGTTCGCCGCCGCCGACACAGTCACCGCACCCAATTGCGTCCCAGTCCCCAAATCTGCGAACGCAGCCGTACCCCCAGCCAGCGTCACCAGCGTCTGCAACGGCGTCGAAACATCGAACAGCGTGTACGTTTCCGTGGGATTCGGGCTCGAATACCCAACCGGACTCGACGGGTTAAAAGCCCGCAACTTCGCCGCCGTGATCTTCCCCGCCAACCCGGTCACGTTGAACGTAAAGAAATTCCGCAACTCCGCCGGATTCGAAGTGGCGTAATAGCCCACCGCATGATTCGAGGAACTGTTCGATGTGCCGGACTGGCTATAGAACCCGAAGTTGGACGCAGGAATGGTGCTTGTGGCTGCCTGAGCCAGCGAAGCAACCAGCAGAGCGAACGGAGCGAGTCTCATGGCTTCTTCCACTTCTGATATGCGGAAAACGCCTCGCCCGCTCTATCACTGCGAGGAAAAATCGTGGAAACGTCGTTCTCGGTAGGACGCTACCGGCTCTGCAACATCACCGTCCGGAGCACCTGATTAATCCGCGTGGAATAGCCGGGACCGAACTTCATCAGCCAATCCAAAACATCTGCATCCAATCGCACCGCGATCAACTTCTTCGAGGGGCGCCGGAACTCAGCCAATTGTTTTCCGTCAGCGCCGGAATTTCCGAGTAGTCGATCTGCGTGTCATCAGCCCGTTCCTGCCGTTTCGCAATCCGGTCCACAACCTTCCTCTGGCGCTCACTCAGAGGCTTGCTCCAGATAGCTTCGGCGCTCACGCGCGTTGGCTTGGCGCGCCGAGATGATGCGGATCGTTTCTTCGCCATTGGCCCCTTCCTTCCGGTCTTGTACGCAACACCAAACGGATCGCCAAACACCCGCCGTGCAATTGAATATCGGAAGCTCGTCCTGAACGCGCCCCTTACCCCAACAACTCCGCGATCGGCTCCCCCGTCTTATCCTCCAGCGAGTTCGCAATCTTAATCGGCCGCCCGATCGGACTCATGATCTCCTTCGTCCAATCAATCCCCATCGCCTTGTACACCGTGGCATACAGATCCCCCATGCTCACCACACGGCTCGTCACGTTGTACCCCTTCTCATCGCTCGATCCCAGCACCTGCCCCATCGTCACCCCGCCCCCCTACAGCGCCAGCTACC
>CALFYN010000655.1 GCA_937952345.1 uncultured Acidobacteriota bacterium | reverse complement strand
ATGGCTGCTCCACCGGCGGACGCCAGGCGCTGATCCTCGCGCAGCGCTTCCCCGCTGATTTCGACGGCATCGTCGCCGGAGCCCCTGTCCTCAACTTCTCCGGCACCATGATGGGCTACGCCTGCATGGCACAGGCCTTTGCCGAAGCGCCTATTCCCTACGCCAAGTTGTCCACGCTCTCAGAGCGAGTCTATGCGCAATGCGACGAGAAGGACGGGCTGAAGGACGGCCTCATCGACGATCCCCGGCGTTGCGGTTTCTCACCAACTCGCGATCTGCCCAAATGCGCCGAAGGCATCGACGACAACACCTGCTTCACCGCCGCCCAGATCCGTACCCTCGAAACCGTCTACGGCGATGTGAAGAGCAACGGAAAACGCATTTTCCCCGGTTGGCCCGTGGGCGCCGAGATCGCCGGCCCCAACGGCAGAAGCGGCTGGGATCGCTGGATCGTCAACCAGGATGGCGCAAAGACCATCTCCGTCGCCTTCGCTGAGACTTTCTTCTCCTACCTCGCCTTTCCCGAAAAGAACCCCAATTACCAACTCGCCAACTTCCAATTCGACAAGGATCCGGCGCGCCTGGAAGGGATCCACAACATACTCGACGCCACCGATCCCGACCTGTCCGGCTTCCGCGCCCGCGGAGGAAAGCTGCTGATGCACTTCGGCTGGGCCGATCCCGCCCTCAATGCCCAGATGGGAGTGGACTACTACGAGAGCGTCCTGCAGCAGATGGGCGCCGATACGCAATCCTTCTTCCGCTTCTTCCTCGTTCCCGGCATGTTCCATTGCGGAGGCGGCGTCGGCACCGGCAACTTCGACCTCCTCCTCCCTGTCATCCGTTGGGTCGAGCAGAATACCGCGCCGGACAGCATCCCCGCCACGCGCATCCAGGATGGCAAAACGGTTCGATCCCGCCCGCTGTGCCCTTACCCGCAGGTGGCACGCTACAAAGGCTCCGGCAGCATTGACGACGCCGCCAACTTTTTTTGCGGCGCCCGCTGATAGAATCGTTTCCGAAAATCCGCATATACGGCATGGAGGCAATCCGTTGCTCGTTGCGGATCACGACCCGCAGGACGTAACTCTACTGTTGCGTCAGTGGAAAGACGGCGACCCCGCGGCCATGGATCGCCTGGTCCCGCTGATCTATCCCGAATTGCGCAAACTGGCTCGCCGCAATCTGCGCGGCAGCCGCGACGCCCAGAAAGTCCTCAGCCCCACCGAACTCGTCCACGAAGCATTCCTGCGCATGGCGGGCCAAAACCAGCCCGATTGGAATCACCGCGCCCAGTTCTATTACCTCGCCGCGCGCGTCATGCGCCAGGTGCTCGTCGATTACGTGCGCGAACAACGCAGCCAGAAACGCGGCGGCGGCGCCGCGCCTGTTTCCCTGGAAACCGTCTCCATTCCGGGCATTGGCGGCAACCCCATCGACGTCCTCGATATCCACGAAGCCCTCGCCCGCCTGGAGCAATTCGACCCGCGCAAAGCACGCGTCCTCGAACTGCGCTTCTTCGTCGGAATGAACACCGAGGAAATTGCCAACGTCCTCAATATCTCGGTCATCACCGTTGCCAGGGATGTTCGCACCTCCATGGCCTGGCTGCGCACCCAACTGAAGGCATCCTGCGCCTGACCTTAAGCGCCTTTCCGGAAGTATTGCAGGATTAGCCCTGCCGCTGCGTGCCGGATATTTTTCTCAAGTGGATTCGCACCGTCCGCATCCGCCTCCAGCAGTTCCCGTACATAGCGCAGCATCTCCGGGTCACCTTCGCAACGGAATTCCAGCCACGGCTCCCGCTGCGCATGCGGCACGGCCAATGCCTTATGAAATAGATCTTCGATTTGTGCCCAACGTTCCGGTGTCATTGCAGTCCTTGCCGCTTCAGTTAAGTATGCGCAATGCGCGGCTCGAAACTGTCAATCAATTTACAAGTTGGCGAAACGCACACACACCGGAGCGTCCACTTTCAACTGCTGCCCCGTGGGCGTCAGTTTTCCACTCGACGGATCAATGGAGAAAATGACGACATTATCCGTGTTCTGATTGGCCGCGAACAGCCACTTCCCGGATGGATCGATCGTGAAACCACGTGGAATCTCGCCCTGGGTCGGCGTATTCTCCACGCGCGTCAACTTCCCGTCCTTGCCGATCGAGTAAACCACGATGCTGTTGTGCCCGCGGTTCGATCCGTACAGAAACTTGCCGCTTGGATGCGCCACCACTTCCGCGGTTGTGTTGTTGGACACCGTAACGCCATCCGGCAACGTGGAGATGTGCTGGATCTCCGCGAAACTGCCTTTGTTCGCGTTCCACGTAAACGCAGTCACGGCTTGCCCCATCTCGTTGATGACGTAAGCGTATTTTCCGTTGGGATGGAACGTGAAGTGCCGCGGTCCGCCACCCGCCTTCACCTGCACGAACGGTGGATCGTTCGGCGTCAGCATCGCCGTGGCCGGGTCGATCTTATACACCAGCACCTGATCAAGACCAAGATCCGCCGCTACCACGAATTTGTTGTTCTGCGAGTAATTCACCGAATGCGCATGCGGACCCGCCTGCCGCCGCTTGTCGACGCTCGATCCTTTGTGCTGGATGAATCCGGCCACTTCACCCAGTGACCCGTCGGGCTTCACCGGCATGGCCACCACGCTGCCGCTGCCGTAATTAGCCACCACCAGCGCACGCCCGGTCTTATCCACATTGAGGTGGCACGGACTGGTGCCCTTGGCAGGAACTTGATTCAACCGCGTCAGTTTCCCCGACGGCCGTTCAATGGCAAACGCCGTAACCGCGCCGCCTTGTCCGCCGCCTCCCCCCATTTCGCTCACCGCGTAAAGATACTTCTGATTGGGATGAATCGTTACGAAGCTCGGGTTGCCCACTTCCCCGGCCAGTTCCGGCTCAGTGACCTTCCCTGTCGCGGTATCCAGCTTGGCGACATAAATACCCTTTGAGGATTTGCGCGTATACGTGCCGAAATAGACCAACTTCTGGCCAGAAGCCTTCTGCGCGAATACGGTCGGCGTTGCCGCCAGAAGAGAGAGGAAAGAACGGCGTTCCAGGTGCATCGGATTCATCAAACCGCAGAATGCCCCTGTTGTGCAACTCCCCCGCCTGCTGGCCTCACAAACTTCGTGTGCGTTTCCGCGACCAGAAACCAAGCCCTACCAGCCCCAGGCCGATCATCGACAGCGTCATCGGTTCCGGTACGGGATCCGCGGTCGCCGAAAGAATCTCCAACCGCAAACCAGTCGGGTTTTCTCCAAACGCGATTGGCGAGTTGTACACCACCAGATCCAGCGCCATGTATCCGGCTGCGAACAGCGCAGGCCCCATGTTCACAATCGGGGCGTCGGCCATATCGTTCGTATTCTGCGCCCCAGGCGCTGAATTGGCCACTGTCGTCGATTCCGGGCAGATCTCTCGGTTGTTCTGGTCCGGAATCGCGCATAGCCGGATATGCGAGTTCGCTGTGACCACAGTCATCGAATTCACGCTGTTGTCGGCCAACCACCGCAAGCTGATATTCGCTGTCTCGCTCCACAGCCCCATCATGTTCAGGTTGAAGATCATGCGGTACACGTAAAAATCCGTCGCGCTGTTGTAGATTCCGTTCGGGCCAATTACCGGGCTCTGGTTCGCCACCGGCCCAATCCACTGCGAATCAGTCCCGTTCCCCGCCGGCCATGTCCCATTCGTCGACGGACCCACCACCAGCACGGCATTCGTTCCAAACCCGCTGCAACTCGCCGGTGGATTGGGAACCGTACATCCCTGCGGCTGAATGAGAACATAGTGGCTATCGGCCGCCGGCGCCGTCAGCAGTACCGCTGAATCCGTCAATCCTGAGCTCCAGACTCCGTTCAACACGTTCTTAAACGAAACAGCTTGGGCGCTGATGGACAATCCACACAGCAGGATTCCCAACGTGACACTGCGCATATCTCCTCCGATATATCTCTTGCGGGATATGCCCAATAGTATCAAGGGACTAGTCCCCCAGCCAGCCGATGAATCGCTAGTACTATAGCGGATAAAACCTTAGTACCCTTAGCTTTAGAGGTCTATCGACTACACTCGCCACCCGCGGCCCATTTCCGCTCCTTATCTCCTTCACCACTCCCCCTTTGACCCAGCTAAATCCTTACGCGCGACCTCTTTGACAGGGTTTCCGCTGCTGTTTCGTTTGTGTAAGAGAGGGAGGAACTATGGATAGAAACGGTTCGCACAACGGTGACGTTGCGATCATGTGGGGAGCCCGGATCGACAGCTATTTGG
>CALFYN010000654.1 GCA_937952345.1 uncultured Acidobacteriota bacterium | reverse complement strand
GAGCCACGTAGGTGCCCCACTGGCCGAAGCCCGGAACCGAAGCCAGACGGCCCTTTGAATATGCGCCATAGGCCCAGATGCCCATATTGTTCGGATCCGTCGCTCCACCCCCGCGGATGGGGAATGGAATCATCTGTTGTGGGAATCCGCCCGGCTGGATGATGACTTGGAAGTCCGCCGGCGTATAGGAACCAGTGGTGCCATGCTGCGTCGCGGCAACCGTATCGTAGGCGTCCTCGCCGCAGCGCATGTCGAACAGACCCGGGTAAGCCCAGTTCGCCGAACTCGAGCCGACGCCCGGTTCCAGGCCCTTGCAGTTCAGCAGACTCTGGCCCGAGATCAGGCCATAGCTGAAGGTGCGCGGGTCGGTCGGAGCCAGCGGTGGAAACGTTGTCCCAACGAACAACTTCTCGAGGAACGGCTGCACGTTGATCGGCGAAATGGCGCCATACTGGACCACGTTGACCGGAGTATCGAACATCGGCGCGTAGAACCGTCCGTTCCCCCATGCCGTGTTGTAGATTTCCAGTGAGGTGGCGTTCCACCCGAGCTTCTGAACGATGTCGTAGATGACCGTCGAGTAGTTCGTGTCGCCGTCGAAGCGGCGTGTTCCCTGCGCGCCCACACGAGCTACGTAGCGATGGCCTTCCCGTGAAATCACACGATGCGGGCGATCATCGCCAACGTAGATGTACGGTGTCGGAAGTTGGTTGTTCGGGGTTGGCTGCACGAGCTTGGCGCGCTGTACCACCGTGTCCGGGTTGGTGAATGCCGGCACCTGGTGGGATTGCAGTTCGCGAAGCTGTGGAATGCCACCCACGATCTTCGTGTTGTTGACCGTCGCCGGAATAGCCGTCACATTGGCACCGAGGTCGCCTGCCACCAACCGCGTGAACGTAATCGGCCGGTGATAGAGGAGGTTCTGCGCCGCTGTGTTGAGCGTGAACCCGTGGTCCACAGTGCCCCAAATCGCGTAAAACGCGTTATCCAGATTGCCATTCCCGTTGAACGTGGCGAGCGACCGTCCACGAACATGCTCCGGTTCATAGTGCAACCCGTATACCGTGCGGTCGCCGCCGTTCAGAATCGGCTGCACGATCGTCCGGTCAAAGGCGTAGGGCCGGGTCGAGTTGCCCCACAGATCGTAGAAATCACCCTGCACAGGGGTCGGAGTGGTCTGCGCCGATCCCGGTGTCATGGGTGTGCTGAATCCGGGGACGCTGCTCACGCCGGTGTAGAAGCCAGCCTTCTTCAGGACGCGCAACCGCGTGCCTTCCGTTGCCGGAGTCGCCCAGTTGCGGCCCGACCTCGGCAAATTGTCGTTGATCACGCTCGAAACCAGATACAGGTTATCGTTGTCGATACCCAATCTGGCGCTGGTCGGAATGTAGCAAACCGCGGTGCTGGCCACGGCGGTGTTGCGGCAATCAATCGTCACCGCGCCGTTGGGTGCGGTGAGCCCGCGCCGCAGGTCGGAGATCGAGTTGATGTTGCCGTAGGGGCAGGGCGATTCACACGTTCCGTCCGGTGTGCCGTAGTACACCATCCAGTTCGTGTTCGCGCCGCCGCTGTTCGGGTTCCCCTGGCTCGGACCCGGGGGCTGCGGGGTGGTGAAGAACTCCGTGTTGCCTGTCAGTCCAGGAACCGCCGGGTTATTGTTGGGCGTGCAGGTGCCACCCACATTGTTGCCGCCGCCGCCCAAGGCGATCGAGCCTTGGCAGCCGGTGGCCCATTTCGAAACAACCAGCACCCAACTGGCCTTACGAATGTTATCGGCGACCGCGCCGCGCGCCTCATCCTTCGATGTGATGCGTTCTTCCGGAGGAGGCTGCTGCGTCGAGCCGAGTGAATCCACGCAGCCAAAACAGTTAATTAAGCCATTGTCAATAACAGTGAACAATACAACGAACCGGCCCTGCATCTGATCGTACCGGACGCTTGCATTGTCGATTACGCAGGTCGCCTTCGTGCGCGGCTGCGTCGGGCAAAGCTCATTTAATGCCGCTTCACCCAGCCACACATCCAGAAATTGACGCGATGTCGGCGGGAAATAATAGGTGTTGGCCGGATTGTAAGCAACAGGCGCCGTTCCGTTATTGTTTGTTCCGGAAGGCGCATTCGGGTTAGGATAGCGGGCGATCGTTCCGTTAACCACCGTAACGATATCATCCGGGCCGACAGCGATATCAGGGTTTGCACCACCCTCGGGCGGTTCGTAGGTGAAATAGTCCGTGGAACTCAGACCTTCCCACTCGCGTCCGCTTTGTGAGTCGCACGACGCCGACGCCACCGCCGGTCCACCGACGAGTCCGCAATTGGGGTCGATGAGGCCGGGCCGGTTTGCATTGCCTTCGCGCGCCGATACATCAAATGGCCCTTGCGGTCCAGTGCCCACGAGGCGAGGACCGGTTTGCGCGTTCACTGGCAGTGTGATTGCCAGCAATAAGCAGCATATGGCAGCAACTGGAATGGCTGCTGTTACCCAAAGACGCTTCATTTCTCTCCTTATAACTCAAGGCGTAGTACGCCAGAGTCATACATAGCATACACCACAATTCGGAGAGAGAGACAAGCAGAAGTTGCATCCCTGGCCTGCAAAAACACCAAGGGCGCGGGTTTCGGCTCCCGCGCCCTTGCATAGATTCGAATTCTCAGCCTTAGGCGGCGTTGAGCGTCAGTTCCTCAAACAACTCGCCTTCCTCGTTTTCGCGGTGGCGGTCCGCCATCTCCTGGCAGCGGATGCAGTAGGGCGTCCAGGGCACCGCGTTCAGCCGCTTCGGGCTGATCTCTTCCTCGCAGTGCACACAGGTTCCATAGCTTTCATTGTCGATCCGGCGCAAAGCCGCGCGCACATTCCGCAGCAAGCTGGATTCACGATCCAGATTGCGAATGGCCAGCTCGCGCTCGGCGGCATGTTGTACTTCGTCCAATGCATCCGGGGATTTCTCGATCGCGATGGCATCGCGATTCCGCAGCACAGATTCCAGTTCCGTCCTCTTCGTCTCCAGGATGTTTTTATATTTGTTCAGTTCATTCTTTGTCATTTGCTTTCGCTCCTCTCTCCTCTTCGGGATCGATTCGTTTTTTCTGTCTTCTTCCAACCTCCCGTTCCCAACGTCATAATGACGA
>CALFYN010000653.1 GCA_937952345.1 uncultured Acidobacteriota bacterium | reverse complement strand
GAAAGCCTCTCCGCCCTCTGCGAAGAAAAATTCACCGAAGAGCCGCCGTCCTTCTCCAAGCTGCTCACCGCGGTACAGGAGATCAGCCTCTCCGTCAACCGGCTGCTCGACGAGAAGCGCGAGCTCGAACCCGACGACGATCAACCACCCGCCGAGGAGGCCGCTACCGAGGAGGCTGAAGAAGAGTCCTCCTCCTCAGAGGAGTACGTCGAACGCGCCCCCGCGGCGAAGAAACCGGCCGCCCGCAAGCGCGCCGTCACCGGTATCGAACCGCAGGACTTCGACGACGCCGCCGACCGCCTCAACGCCGTCGCCTCCTGGATTCGCTCCCAGGATTTATCCAACCCCTCGTCCTACCTGATGCTCCGCGGCTACCGCTGGGGAGAACTGCGCGCCTCGGGCTCTTCGCCGGATTATTCCCTGCTCGAACCTCCACCCACCGAAACGCGCCAGCAGATCAAGCGCCTCGCCATGGAAGGAAGCTGGGAAGATGTGCTCCGCCAGGGCGAGGAAGCCATGGCCACCAAAGCCGGCCGGGCCTGGCTCGATCTGCAACGCTATATCGTGCAGGGCCTCGAATACCAGGGCTACAGTGCCGCCGCCGAGGGCGTGAAGTCCGCACTGAAATCCCTGCTGCAGGATCAGCCCGACCTGCTCAACATGACCTTGCTCGACGACACGCCGGTGGCCAATGCCGAAACCACTCTCTGGATCCGGGAGTATGTCCTCCCGCCCCCGCCAGAGCCCGCGGCCGCGGCGCCCGAAGAGAGTACCGAAAATTACTACGAGCCCGAACCGGCGCCCGTTCCGGCGTTCCGCTACGAGGCCGCCGAAACGCCTTCTGAAGGCGAGCGGCCGCCCGATGCCTTCGAACTCGCCATGCAGGCAGCCTCCAACGGCGACAGGGAAGAAGCCATCCAGATCCTCATGCGCGAAATGTCTCAGGAGCGCAGCGGACGCGGCAAGTTCCAGCGCAAGATGCAACTCGCGCAGGTCTGCCTCGCCGTCGGCCGCGCCGCCATTGCCCGCCCCATCCTCGAAGAGCTCACCGGCGAAATCGAGAAGCGCAAGCTGGAGGACTGGGAGCCCTCCGACATGGTCGCTCACACCCTGGCGCTCTACTACCGCGCCATGGATGGCGACAACGAAAAGAAGCAGCAGTTGTACAACTGGATTTGCCGATTGGATCCAATGCAGGCCCTCGCCTGCCAGAAGTAAGAAGGGAAGATGGCGCGACAGGATCTGGAACACATCGTAACGACATCGCTGCTGGACCGGCTCACCGATCTGGAGCCGAAAACCCCGGCCGATCCGCCGATGACCCGCGCCCAATCCGTTCGCAACTTAAAAGCGGCCCTCCGCCGCGACCTCGAGTGGCTCTTCAATACCCGCGCCAATCCCGACACGCCTCCCGACATGCTCGAAGTCCTCCGCTCCGTCTACAACTACGGCCTGCCAGACTACACCCACTTCGTGCTCACCAATCCGCACGACCGCACACGCTTGCAGAAGCGCCTCGAAGTGGCCATCACCTACTTCGAGCCGCGCCTCACCGGCGTCACCGTACGCCTTACCGACAACAGCTTCGAGCCCGGCAAAGCGCTCCGCTTCCACATCGACGGCCTCCTCAAAATGGATCCCGCACCGGAACTGATTTCCTTCGACACCGTGCTCGACCTCCCCACCGGCGAGTATCAGGTGAAGGGAGACGCCAGTGCGCGATGAGTTCCTCCAGTATTACGACCGCGAACTGAGCTTCTTGCGGTTGATGGGCGTCGAGTTCGCCGAGAAGTATCCCAAGATCGCCTCCCGCCTGTTGCTCGAATCCGACAAATGCGACGATCCTCACGTCGAGCGCATCATCGAATCGTTCGCCTTTCTCGCCGCCCGCGTCCACTACAAGATCGACTCGGAATTCCCCGAGATTACCGAGGCACTGCTCAACATCGTCTATCCTCACTACGTACGCACCATCCCTTCGATGTCCGTGGTGGAAATGGTGGTGGATCCCGAGCGCGCCAAGCTTTCCACCGGATTCAAGATCCCGCGCGGCACCGCCATGTTTTCGCGTCCCGTCGCCGGCGACCCTTGCCGCTTCCGCACCTGCTACGACACCACCATCTGGCCCGTCTCCGTCACCGAAGCCAATTACCTGCCCCCCGATCGGCTCAATCCTCCCATCAAGACGACAGAAGCGGTCGGTTCTTTGCGCCTGTTACTGCAGGCAGGCATGAACGTAATGCTCGACAAGCTGGAGATGAACTCGTTGCGTTTCTACCTGCATGGCGAAAGCAAGGTCATTCACACCATCT
>CALFYN010000652.1 GCA_937952345.1 uncultured Acidobacteriota bacterium | reverse complement strand
CCCTCCGGCCGCAATTCGAACTCCGCCCCGCGGCGGGGACCGCTGATGGAGACGAGGCGGCAGTTCACGGCTTCAGTATATGCTCATCCGCCGCCGCCAACAGGGTCGATCTCCATCTCCGGATCGCAAATGAAGAATTTCCCCGATGCGTTGTCTTTCACGCACATCGTATAGAAATAGTTGCCTCCCTTGACGAACTCCTCTCCTCCAATGAGCAGTCCATCGGAGTTGAGGATTTGGCCGTTGGCGTCTCTCTGCGCCAGAATCGGGTAGAAGAACACGTCCTCGCTGTTGGCTCCTCCGTGGATGATCCTGTGTGTACAGGGCGCTAAATCCATCCGCCGCGGGTTGGGATCCGAGAATGGACTGTTGGGCCAGTTGGGGTCCACGCTGGTGCCTGGCGCGCGATAGAAGGACACGACCGCTGATAGGGAAAGATCGCTTCTTGGAGCGCAGACGCCCATCAGGCAACGTCTCCCCTTCTCGCCGCCGAGAGACTTGTTCAGGGTTACTTCTCCGAATGGCTTCCACGTCAGGGGGCCAGTTTGCGGATTGACGGAGTAAGAATCGGCGCGGATGAACCCCTCGGGTCCCTGGGGCTTCGCCGGGTCGATATGAAACGTGACGAGTGTCGTGCCGTCGGCAAAATTGCCGGGCACATCTGTAATGATCATGTGCAGCCTCCTTCACGAGCTAATCAATCTGTGGATAAGGTCACTTCGGGCCGCGGGCGCTATGCGTCCGGGCCAGCATCCGCTGATAGCGGATGTCGCGCCGCAATGAGGATAACTCCGGATCGGCCTCCACCTCGTTCACCGCGTATCCGATCCGCAGGCAATGCTCCAGGTGGTCCAGCGCCGTCACGCGGCGCCCCGCCAGTTCGGCCACCACCGCCATCTTGAACTGTATGTCCGCCCGCTCCACCGCCGCTGCCGGCAACGATTCCATCACGGACATGGCTTCCGGCACCTGTCCCGTCTTCGCCAAATACACAGCCATGCTGCTGCGGGCCGAGGCGTCGGGCGGGTGCGAATCGAGCCGCTGCTGCACCAGCCGCAGCGCCACCTGAAATGCTTCTTTCGACTTCTCCTCCGAGCCCGGCGTCCAACGATAGGCGTCCGCCAGGTTTCCCCAAGTCAAATATCGAGTCGGTCCCAACTCCGTTGCCTTCTCCATCAACTGCGCCGCTTCCGCGTAGCGGCCCTGAAAAAAACGTAACGTGCCCAGATTGTTGTACGCCTTGTGCGATGGTTGAATCGCCAGCGACGCCTGTAACGCCGAGGCCGCCTCTTCATACATCCCCGCGTGATGATACGACGTGGCCAGATCGCGCAGCACCGGCGCATTATCCGGAGCCGCGGCGAGCGCCTTCTGAAATCCCGCGATTGCCTCCTGGTATTTTCCCCGGCGGTGATGCACGAACGCCTGCAAGTGATAGTTCGGCCACGCACCGGGCGCCAACTCGATGGCCTTGTTTACGTGCCGCTGCGCGGTGTCCCAATCATCTGTCTCCGCGCTGTAAACGGCCAACAGATAGTGCGCCTCCAAACAGCGCGGATCCAAATCCAAGGCGCGCAGTAGCGAGTCCCTTCCTTGTTGCCGCAGCCCGGACTCCGCCTGCACAATTCCCAGCACGGCGTGCGCCACGGCGAAGTGGCCGCCTAGCCGAACGGCGCGCTCCGCGTTCTCACGCGCTTCGGCGAGCACGCTCGCGTCTGGCTGCTCGCGCCAATCGCGCCATTTCGTCTCCGCCACGCCCGCGTAGGCCAAGGCATGGTTGCGATCCCGCTCCAACGCCTGGCGGAAAAACTGCATCGCCTGGGTCCGGTTCTCCCCCCGGTCGCATCGTTCCAGGGCCTTCTTCCCTTTCACATAGAAGTCATACGCGCCTTGGCCCGTCCACTCGCCGCGGCCCACGCGAATCCAATCCGCGGCGCGGTGGCGTACGCTGGGCACGGCGCTCGCCGCAGCCACGGCGGCCAGGATTCCCAGCACGGGAATCAGCCATCGCTTGCGCCACCGCGCCGCGGGCCGCCGCCTCACCACCGTTGTCTGCAACTGTGTGCCGGCCGAAGACCCACCTCGTATGCGCTGCAACTCCTCCGTCACCTGCGCCATCCCGTCGTAGCGCGCCGATGGTTCTTTTTCCAGCAACCGGTACACCAATTGCCGCAGCGTCTGGGGCAGGTCTTTTCGCAGATCCTCCAACTGGGGCGGCGGCGCGGAACAGATCCTGCGCAGCGTCGCCAGGTCATTCTCTCCCACGAACGGCTTCCGCCCCGTTGCCATCTCAAACAGCATTGACCCGAAAGAGAACATGTCCGACCGCGCATCCACTTCGACGCCCGAAGCCTGCTCCGGCGACATGTACCAAATCGTCCCGAGAATCACTCCCTGCAGCGTGTGCGGCTCTTCGCCGGCTACCTCCATGGCGTTCCGTAATGACGCGTTCCGCATCAGCTTCGCCAAACCAAAGTCGAGGATCCGAACCCTTCCTTTGGCGTCCACCATCACGTTCGACGGCTTGATATCGCGGTGCACGATGCCCGCGCCGTGCGCCGTGGCAAGCGCGTCGGCAATCTGCACCGCCACCCCCAGCAGTTCCTCCAACAGCATACCGCCGGGTGGAATCAATGCCGACAACGGCGTCCCCCGCACAAACTCCATGACGATGTAGTCCTGCGCGCCGGCTTGATTCATCTCATGGATGGAGACTATATTCGGATGGTTCAGCGCCGACGCTGCCTGCGCTTCCAGCAGGAAACGCTTCCGCTGATGGGGGTCCAGACTGTTCTCTTTGGAGAGCACCTTCACCGCCACCTCGCGGCCCAGCCGCGTATCGCGCGCCCTCCAGACAGTCCCTCCCCCGCCTCGACCCACCTCATCGATGAGTTCGTAATGGCCCAGACGGTATCCGGACATGGAGAGAGAAGCCTCCCTCGCCTTCGTTGTGCTAGAGAGCAATGCCAGAATACGCCAAAATGAGGCCCGCGGCAAGGGAGACGGGGAAAGGCAAATCGGGGGTGCAGCCACCCCCAATCCGCCGATTTGTTCCATGGCCATCTCACTTCACGGCCAGCACCTTGACGGGCTGGACCGAAAGATTCGCCGCCATCTCCTTCTCGCGCGCGGTCTTCTGCAACTCGCGCCCGCCGCCGCTGTGGTACATCACCTTCGAGAGGAAGTAGCTGTCGCCATAGCGGTTGAAGACGATCTTCCCTTCCTCGCTCCGGTTGCGGGAAAACGCCCCATTCGTGATGATCACAATCGTGGTCTTCCAGTCGGCCGAGCGGACACGCAGCACGCCCGGAGCAACTTCCGAGTCGAAGGTGTAGTGGCCGGCGGGCAAAACGGACTTGCCCACTGAGAACTCGAACGGAATGTTGGCTTGCGCGCGCGGCTGTGCGTGGGCCAGTGTCGTGACGGCCAGTCCGGCCGCCAAAGTCAAGAGCAGTTTCGTAAACATTTTCGTCCTCCATTGTTCTGCTTCCGAGTGGATCCGGTTCGTTGCCGGTTTCACTCTGCGCATTAGAAAATGCACTTGGCAGACCAATGCAGGCTCGTTTCCGAAATATTCGCTAACCCACGCCACCGCAGAGAGTTGACGAAATCGCCCCCCTGCCGCCTCGCGCCGATTTCTATCCGAAAGGTGAGATTTCTCCCCGCCGGCGATGACCGGCCGGATAGATCGGCTTACGGCAGCCCTCGCCTTCGCGCCCAAACAAGAGAAATAGCGGCCAGGCCTGCCAGCCATGTGGCCGGCTCCGGCACTCCGCTCTCGTCGTTCGGGTTGGAGTCCACCAGCAGGTAGACGTTCGAATGCCCAGCGTTGCTCCCGAACTGATTGCGGAACGAGAACTGGAACGTATAGTTCCCCGCCGTGGTGAACACACTGTTATGTCCCCCCGCTTCGTTGAACACGCGCCGCGTCCCGGCCGTCGAACCGAACGCGTCGATGCGCAGCGCATTGGGTGCCGCAGCGGCCGTCCCGAAAATCACGTTCATCTTGTTCGACGGCACCAGATGCGCGCCGAAAGCATCGTTCAAGTCCATGTTCACAGCAAGCGATGTCCCGCCGGGATTCGTCACCGTCAGCACAATGAAGTCATCTGTTCCGAATCCGCCGCCGCCCCAGAGAAAGAACTGTCCCGGGAAACTGGCATCGGTCCGCGATACCGTTGGTGTATCGTTCCAGGCGATCCAGTTCGTCACCGATGGATCTATGAATACCGTTACGCTCGCCAGATCATACTGTGCGATGCCCGCCGAAGTGGTGGAGAACGGGGTGTCGACCAGGGTGGCAGTCAACCCGGCCCATGCGGGTGCGGCTGCCAGCACAACAGCCACGATGCCATGTTGAATGTGTCTCATGCGTAAGAAAACCCTCCAACGGCCTGTAACGACATCGCGCCGGAGAAGTGGTCATCCCCACGCATTTTTTTCGCATCCCGGGGTAGAATACCTGCATGCCGGAGCCGTCGAGCGTCACAGCCCTCCTCGCCTCCTATTCCCAAGGCAACCGCGATGCGCTCGATCAACTGATGCCCATCCTCTACGGGGAACTGCGCCTGCTGGCTCATCGCGCGCGCTTCTCCTGGAAGAACGACCCGGCCACTCCCGGCACCACCAGCCTGGTTCACGAGGCGTTCCTCAACCTCGTGGACCGCAACCATTCGGGCTTTGAGAACCGCGCGCACTTCCTATACTTCGCCTCGGTCGCCATGCGCCACATCCTCATCGATGAGGCGCGCGGCCAAGGAAGATTGAAGCGAGGGCATGGGTCCCCGCTCGCTCCCCTGGACGGGCTTCAACTCGTGGCTCCGGAGAGATCGTCGGAGTTGCTCGCCATCGATGAGGCGCTCACCCGCCTCACCGCCGAGAACGAGCGCCTCGCCCGCATCGTCGAGTGCCGCATCTTCGGCGGGCTCACCGTCGATGAAACGGCCGCCGCGCTCTCTGTCTCCGAGGTCACCGTGCGCCGCGGCTGGAACGCCGCCTGCGCCTGGCTGCACCAACAGGTGAAACGGCGATGAACGAGCGGTGGCGCAAGATCGAGCAGTGGATGACGGAAGCGCTCGAACTGCCCCCCGCCGAGCGGAATGCCTATCTGGAATCCGTCTGCCCCGATGACGAAACTCTGCGCAACGAAGTGGCAACGCTTCTGGCGCATCATGAGGCGGCGCAGGCTTGGATCGGCGGTCTCACCGAATCGCTGTTCCAGCCGGAACCGCAAACCATCCCCGAACGCATCGGCCCCTTTCGCATTCTGCGCGAAATCGGACATGGCGGCATGGGCACGGTGTATCTGGCCGAGCGCGACGACGGACAATTCGAACAGCGCGTCGCGTTGAAGGTGCTGCGCGCGGGGTACGATCCGGAGGCGGCACGGCGCTTCCTCGCCGAACGCCAGGTGCTCTCGCGGCTGGAGCATCCCAACATCGCGCGCCTCATTGATGGCGGCATTGCCTCGGATGGCCGCCCCTACTTCGCCATGGAGTACGTGGAAGGCATCGCCATCACGGAGTGGTGCCGGCGCCATGGGGCAACGCTCGCCGAGCGGATCGCACTGATCCTATCGGTGGGAGAAGCCGTCAGCTTCGCGCATCGCCACCTCATCGTGCACCGCGATCTCAAGCCGGCGAATATCCTTGTGACGGCGGATGGGCAGGTGAAGCTGCTCGATTTCGGCATTGCCAAATTGTTAGCCGAAGAGGCGCCGCTCGACACGCGCACCGGCGTGCTCGCCCTCACTCCCGAATACGCCGCGCCGGAACAACTGAAGGGAGAGCGCATTACCACATCCACCGATGTATACGGACTCGGCTGCGTGCTGTTCGAATTGCTTGCCGGCGCGCGGCCCGTGCAAGCCACGGCGAAGACCTGGGACGCGCTGTATCGGGCGGTGGTGGAGCAGGAAGCGCCATCGGCGAGTTCCCTTGCGCCCGCTTCGTTGCGGCGGCAAATCGCCGGTGACCTGGACACGATCGTGCAGAAAGCCCTGCAGAAAAGCCCCGAGCGCCGCTACGCCTCCATCGAGGCACTGCTCGAGGATCTGCGCCGCTACGGGCAGGGTCTGCCCATCCGCGCGCGCCGCAATTCGCTGTGGTATCGCGCCGGCAAATTCGCGGCGCGCTATCGCTTCGCGGTGGCCGCTTCCTGTGTCGCGGTCATTGCCGTCGCATCGGCCGCGGTGATCTTCGCCGTGCAATCCGTGCGGCTGGCGCAGGAAAACCAGAAAGTGGAACGCGTTTCACAACTCTTCATCGACATGTTTCAACTGGCCGATCCCAACGAATCGCGCGGTGCAACCATCACGGCCCGTGAGCTGCTGGACTCGGGCGCAAAGCAAGTGGAGGAAGGACTCGGCGCGCAGCCCGAGGTGCAACGCTCGCTGCTGCGCGTGCTGGGCAACGTCTACATGCGGCTGGGTCTCTACGACCGTGCCGCATCGATGTTCGAACGCGCCTTGCCGCAGTTCCTCGCCGGTGATGCGGAGAAGTCCGAGGTGCTGCATCTGCTCGGCCGCGCCCGCCTCGAGCAGGGCCGCTATCCGCGGGCGGTGGAGACCCTGCAAAACGCATTGGCACTCCGCGCGCCACAAACGGTCGACGCGGCTTCCACCATGACCTATCTGGGGCTGGCGCACTTCCGCCGCAATCAGTATCTGGAGGCGGAGTCGCTCTTCGGCCGGGCCCTCGCCATCTACCGGCAGGCGCGCGTGGAGAACACCGTTGGCTATTCCGAAGCGCTCATCGGGCAAGGGCTAGTCGAGTACGGCAAGGGTGCGTATCCGGCGGCGCTCGCGTCGTTGCAATCGGCGCTCCGGGTGCAGCGGGGGGCCATGCCCGCCAACCATCCGCGCATCGCCGATACGCTGAACAACGTTGCCTCCACCTTAAGCCGCCTCGGCCGCGATACCGAGGCCGAGCCGCTGCAACAGGAAGCGCTCGCCATCCTGCGCCAGTCGCTTGGCGATAGCCACCCCAAGGTTGCCATCACGCTGAACAACCTCGGGCTGATGCACCTCGCGCGAGCCGAAATGGATCAGGCCGAGCCGCTCTTCCGCGAGTCGCTGGCCATCCGCCGCAAAGCGCTCACCGCCGGCCATCCCGACCTCGCGCAAGTGCTCAGTAATCTCGGCCTGCTGCTGCAACAAACGGGCCGGCTGAAGGAATCCGAATCGATGCTCACCGAAGCGCTCAACATCCGCCGCAAGGCATTCGGAGAGCGGCATGTGAACACCGTGCAGAGCCTGAATAATCTAGGGCAGTTGTATCAGGCCAAGGGGGACCGGATACGCGCCGAAGGCCATCTGCGCCATGCTCTCGGCATCGTGCGCGGGCTCCTCGGCCCCGAACATCCGATGATCGCCATCAGCCT
>CALFYN010000651.1 GCA_937952345.1 uncultured Acidobacteriota bacterium | reverse complement strand
CAGGCTATACGGTAGGCAGCGCGTACACGGCAGTGAAAGATGCGGCGCGGACGATGTTCCTGTATCTGGACCTGCTGTGGCGTGTCGCGCATATGCTGGGGCTGGATGTGGCGTCGTTCTCGCATGTGCAGGGGACGCATTTCCAGAATGAGCATGAGATCGACCGGTATCGTGAGAGAGTGAATGCTGGAGAACTGCCGATCTTGCGGGCGTTGACGCCATCGAGCGATGACCGGCTGATTCGCGAATTGGTGTTGCAGATGAAGTTGGGGCGTGTGCGGTCGGATTATTTTCGCGGAAAGTTCGGTGTTGAGATTCAGGAGCGGTTTGCGCCCTCGATTGAGAAACTGCGTGCCGATGGGTATTTGATGGTGGAGCCCGATGGGCTGCGGCTGAATCGCGAAGGGTTGCTGCAGGTGGACCGGCTGCTTCCGGAATTTTTCCGCGCCGAGCATCGCGTGGCACGGCGGGTTTGAGGCGCATGCGGAATTCCACGCAACTGGAAGAGTTGCGGAAACTGATCGGCCGAATCTATCCCGCGAATCCTTTTTATGCGGAGAGGCTCAGGTGCGCTGGTGTCCATGAACAGGTGGAAAGCATCGAGACGTTCCAGCGGGCGATGCCGTTTACGACGAAGCAGGATTTGATTGCCGATCAATTGCGGCATCCTCCGTTTGGATCGAACCTGACATTCACAGTGGAGAAGTACACGCGCTTCTGCCAGACGAGCGCGACGACGGGGAAACCGATGCGGTGGCTGGATACTCCCGAGAGCTGGAATTGGATGCTGGGGAATTGGGACCGGGTGTATGAAGCGGCTGGAGTGACGGCGGCAGATAGAATCTTCTTTGCGTTTTCGTTTGGGCCGTTTCTTGGGTTTTGGACGGCGTTCGATGCAGGGGCGCGGTTGGGTTGCCTTTGCATTCCGGGCGGGGGGATGCGGAGCGCGGCGCGGTTGCGGGTAATGTTGGATACGCGGGCGACGGTGCTGTGCTGCACGCCGACATACGCGATTCATCTGGCGGAAGCGGCCGCGGAAGAGCAGATCGACATGCAGCAGATGTGCGTGCGGGCGATACTGGTGGCGGGCGAGCCGGGAGGCAGCATTGCGGGGACGCGGGCGAAGATTGAAGCGCTGTGGCCCGGAGCCCGGGTGGTGGATCATCACGGGATGTCGGAAGTGGGGCCGGTGAGTTACGGTTGTCCGGTGCGCCCCGGTGTGTTGCATATCATCGAGTCGAGTTATGTTGCGGAGGTTGTGGATCCGCAGAGCGGCGCCGCGGTTGCGGCGGGCTGTTCCGGGGAATTGGTGTTGACGAGCCTGGGGCGTATCGGATCGCCGCTGTTGCGGTATCGGACTGGGGATCTGGTGCAGGCCGCGGCGGCGGGCGTTTGTGATTGCGGCTCTTCGGATATGGCACTGGAAGGCGTGATTCTGGGACGTACGGATGATATGGTTGTCGTGCGCGGCGTGAATGTGTACCCGGGCGCAGTGGAAGATGTGGTGCGATCGGTGAGTGGGGTGGCGGAGTACCAGGTGAAGATATCGGTGGAGAGGTCGCTGGTGGAGTTGCACATGGATGTGGAGCCGGCAGCGGGTCATGTTGGCGATGGGGATCTGGCGCACCGGTTGGAGAGTGCATTGCGGGATGCGCTGGCATTGCGGATTCCGGTGCGATTGGTTGGGGCTGGGACGCTGCCTCGGTTTGAGATGAAGGCGAAGCGCTGGGTGCGGGTTTAGCTGAGGATTTTGTGGGCTACGTTGCCGGCGACGTCGGTGAGGCGATGATTGCGTCCGCCGTAGAAGTAGGTGAGGCGGGTGTGTTCGAGGCCGAGGATGTGCAGCATGGTGGCGTGCATGTCGTGGATGTGCATGCGATCCTCGGTGGCGTAGTAGCCGTATTCGTCGGTGGCTCCATGGGCGTAGCCACCTTTCACACCGGCTCCGGCCATCCACATGGAATAGCCGTAGGGGTTGTGATCGCGGCCGTCACCAGCTTGTGAGATAGGCGTGCGGCCGAACTCGCCACCCCATACGACGAGCGTGTCCTTGAGCAGGCCGTGAGCCTTGAGGTCTTTGAGCAGGCCGGAAATCGGCTTGTCCACCATCTTCGCGGTGCGCGTGTGGAGCCGGATGAGTTCGCTGTGCGCGTCCCAGCCGACTTCGTTGCCTGGGCCGTATTCGTGATTGATCTGAATAAAGCGGACCCCGCGCTGGGCAAGGCGGCGGGCCATCAGGCACTGCCAGCCGAAATCGCGGGACATGGGATCGTCCATGCCGTAGAGGTTTTTTGTGGCATCGGATTCACGGCTGATATCGAAGGCTTCCGGGGCTTCGGTCTGCATGCGGAAGGCGAGTTCGAAGGCTTGAATGCGCGCTTCGAGTTCCGGGTCTTGGGGGAATTGCTGGGCTGAGGCGCGATTCATTTTTTGCAGCATGTCGAGTTCGTAGCGTTGCTGCTCGCGTGTGAGCCCTTTGTTTTCGAGATATTCGATGGGGTCTTTGAGTTCGTCGACTTTGATGCCGCCGTGGGCGACGGCGGTGCCTTGATAGGCGGCAGGGAGGAAGGCGGAACTCCAGTTCTTTGCGCCGCCGTGAGAAAGTCCGGGCTTGATGGTGATGTAGGCGGGGAGGTTTTGATTTTCCGTGCCGAGTCCGTAGACCACCCATGCGCCCATGCCGGGACGGGTGAATGTGTTGGAGCCTGTGTGGAGTTGGAGAACGGCTCCACCGTGCGCGACGCTGTCGCCGACCATGGAGCGGAGGACGCAGATGTCATCGATGCAGGTGGCGACGTTGGGGAACAGATCGCTGACGGGCAGACCGCTTTGTCCGTATTGGCGGAATTTCCAGGGAGATTTGAAGAGGGATCCGGTCTGGCCTTCGGCGAAGGTGAGGGGACGTTTGAAGGGTAGCGGCTTTCCGTGGTCGCGGTCGAGGAGCGGCTTGGGGTCGAAGGTGTCCATGTGCGATGGGCCGCCGTGCATGAAGAGGAAGATGACGCGTTTGGCGCGGGGCGTGAAGTGGGGAGCTCTTGGGGCGAGAGGATTGACGGGGCCTTCGGCGGCCAGGAGGGCGCGGAGACCGACGAGTCCGAAGCCACAGGCGGCTTGGCGGAGGAGGCTGCGCCGCGATGGAAGGCTAGTGGACATAGAGGAAATCATTGGAGGCGATGAGTGTGCGGATGAGGCTGGTCCAGGCCTGTTGTTGGTTGCGCGCGGATGGGAACGATTGCACGTAGCGGACGGCATCGTGGATGAATTCACGCGGGGCTGGTTTGTTGAGGATGGTTGCGTAGGCGCGTTCGATGCGCGCTGCGTCGGTTTGCTGACCGGCGAGGAGTTGAGTCGCGATGGTCTTGGCTCGCTCTTCGACGAATTGCGAATTCATCATGAAGAGGGCTTGGGGTGCGACGTTGGTTTGGGTGCGCCCTTCGTTGGATGTGGTGGCGTCGCCGAAATCGAAGAGGTTTAACATGGACGGAAGATTGGAGCGGCGCAAGGGCAGATAGACGAGGCGGCGCTTGCTTTGATTGGGGTCGAGGCTCTTGCGGCCTTCGGCGAATTCCTTGTCCGTGCCTTCGCCTTCCATCATCTTGCCGCCCATTTCGAAATCGAGAGTGCCGTCGATGGCGAGGAGGGAATCGCGAATTTCCTCGATGGTAAGGCGGCGTGGCGGGAAGTAGGAGAGCAGGCGGTTTTCCGCATCTTTGGCGCGGGCTTCCGCGGTGGGTGTGGCGCTCATGCGGTAGGTGTTTGAGGCGAGGATGAGCCGGTGCATGGCCTTGATGCTCCAGCCGCTGTCGATGAATCGCTGAGCGAGCCAGTCGAGCAGTTCGGGGTGTGAGGGCGCATCGCCGAGCTTGCCGAAGTTGTTGGGTGTGCGGACGAGGCCTTCGCCGAAATGCCATTGCCAGATACGATTCACCATGACCCGGGCAGTGAGCGGGTTGGCGGGGTCGGCGATCCACTCGGCCATTTCGCGGCGTCCGCTGCCGGAGGTTACAGAGGCGCTATGCTTGCCTGCGATAACGGTGGGGAAGCGCTTGTCGACAGGATCGCCCTTGGCTTCCGGATTACCGCGGAGGAAGACGTGCTGGTTGACGGGATCGCCTTCGCCGACGGCGCAGGCGAGTGGAGGCTCGGGTGGGCTGGTCTTCTTGAGGGTGGCGAGTTCTGCGCGGAGTGTTGCCAACTTCGTGCGCGAGGATTCCTGGTAGAGGGACTCGCGATCCTTTTCCGGCATCTTGAAAGGGCCGGATGCGGCGTTGACTTCGGTAAAGAAACGATCGTCACCCGCGAGGAACTTGGGTTCGGGCGGCGGCTGTTGTCCGCGTGCCTTGGCGGCGGCGCTCGCCTGCTTGTGCTTCTCGCGCGCGTCGATTCGGAACTGCTCCGTGGCTTTGTACTGTTCGTGATATTTACGGGCTACGGCTTCGAGTTGGTCTGGGGTCGCTTGTTCCCACGCTTCGAGATGGG
>CALFYN010000650.1 GCA_937952345.1 uncultured Acidobacteriota bacterium | reverse complement strand
ATATTCTTGACTGCTCTGATACTTTAGTATTCTACAACCCAACTTGCCGGAGTCGACGCTCTGCTTCATTCCAAAGCGGACTGCTCGATCGCCGGCACAATGTTTGAACCATCCGAACCTCCGGTTTCAGGACGCCGCTTCTGCTGCCAGGGCTTTGGCGTTTCTGGCTAGCCACGATCCTGGTCCCTCCTGCTCGGTGGCCACGGATCTGACTCAAAACTCTCCACAACCCGACTTGGGGCCCGCCTGGTGCATAGTGAGTAAATCGCCTTCTGGTCGACGCGCCGCAAACGCGGTAGCTTACACTCAAAGTAATGCTCAACCGGGGCTATGCCTACACCACAATCATCAGCAGCAAACACCATGGACAAAACTTGCTCTCCCACCTGGCAAGCCTTTACCCCCACTCAACCCCACAAGCTTGGCAACAAAGACTGAACAACGGCGAAATCACGATCAACGGTGTCAGTGCCACCGGAAGCGAGTCGGTTTCTTCAGGCCAAACCCTTGTCTGGAACCGCCCACCCTGGATCGAGCCAAATACCCCTCGGCACTTCGAAGTCCTGTTTGAAGACCCCGTTCTGTTGGCCGTCAACAAACCCAGCGGGCTGCCTACCCTGCCCGGCGGCGGCTTCCTGGAAAATACCCTCCTGCATTGGGTGCAAAGGCAAAACCCCAACGCAAATCCCGTTCACAGGTTGGGCCGAGCGACCACTGGAATCGTACTTTTTGCCAAAACACCGCAAGCGGCCTCTTATCTGTCCGCAAACTGGAACACTCCCACGATTCGCAAGATCTACCGGGCGTTGGCTCAAGACATTGCACAGCACGCCGCCTACGAAATCCGCACACCCATCGGTCTCGTACCGCACCCGCGCATCGGTTCGGTGTGGGCCGCCAACCCAAATGGCAAACCGGCACATTCACTAGCAACGGTGATCTCACGGGCCAACAGCACCACAACATTTGAGGTAAGCCTCAATTCGGGCCGCCCTCATCAAATCAGAATCCATCTGGCATCCATCGGCCATCCCCTTGTCGGCGATCCGCTATACGGCTTCGGTGGCCAGCCTCTGGAAAATCTCCCCGGCCTGCCCGGCGATGGAGGGTATTTCCTACACGCCCAATATTTGAAATTCCACCACCCCATTACCGGAGAACAAATTAACCTTGAGGCGCCACTGCCGCCCGGATTCACATTGCATCAGTAGATCTACCAGTGGGAGTCGAATTAGGGGTTGCCGCCGAGTTTTCCGTGGTGCTGCGGCATCCTCAGCTCGATCCGGCGCTTCCGGATGTGGTCACCGATCGTCTTCAGCACCTTCGGTATCCGGATTACCTTGCCTGCTCCATATTGCTGCGGCAACACCAGAGGCAGCGGCTGGTCGGGCTGTCTGAGTCGGTACGTCACGGTGGAGCGAGCCTGCTTCACGCTGTGCTCCTCCACCGTTTTGACGCATCTGCCGGCCACCAGCACTTCGACCAGCCGCCGCTCTACCTCCCAGGAAACCGGTTCGTCGAACCGTGCATCGAGCGCGTCCTCGTCTTTCCCGAGATCTCCAACTGCTCGTCGAGGTCGACGTCCGACACGGTCCACGGCTGGACCACGTTCATCTTGGCAAACACTTTGCTCCAGCCCGGATCGCGTTGCGCGTCGTGACTGAAGAGTCCGCCAGCGTGCCTGAACATGGCCCTGTCGGATTGCTCCCGGGCTGTGAGCCAGTAGTCCGCGAGGACAACTGAGTCGACCGGATTTGTACACTTCATCCAATCACTCCCATGCAATCGCGCAACTGGTGGATCGCCCGATGGCGAATCGCCCTTACGCTTCGGAAATGCCAGGAAACCGGCGACATCCGGACCCGTCTGCTGATCACAGAGAGTCATCACAATGATCAGACGCTCGCGTTCTTTCAGACCTTCCAAGCAACGGGTATGCTGCGCATGGTTCAGATGCGGAAGGCAAGGCTGCGCCGGTAGCAGATCGGCGCCAAATTGTTCCAGCAAACGTGTTTTTCGCTGGACGCGAGCTTCTCCGGTTCTTGTGGTCAGGACTTGCCGGGTGAGATCATCCGCGGGGCCATCCGGCAGAACAACTCAGTTTCCGCTTCCATGTTGTTTCCGGAGCCGATTTGGGTGACTAACCCGGCATCGCTCAGTTTCACTTTCATCAGCACAAATTTTATGTGTAACGGCGAGCCTTCTTGTTACACATCCAGGTATCGGGCTGGACGGAAGTTCCAAAGCGGTCCGCCCCCGAGACTTAGAGAATGCATTCCCACAAAGAGAAGGAGCATCGCATGAGCCCCAACGAGACCAAGACCGTAGCTGATTTCCTCATCGCTGATTTCGAATACGAAATGCAGACCACCTTGAACATCATAGAGGCGGTTCCCACCGGAGACCTCAATTACCGGCCCGATGCAAAGTCGAAAACTGCTCTCGGACTCGTCCGGCACCTGGCGCTCGAAGACGAGTGGCTGCTGAACTCCATCGCCGATGGCGAATTCAAGGCTGTCCCCGACGATTCCGATCTTTGCGGAATCATGAGCCCGGCCGGCGGCGCCGCCCGTTACAGGGACAGAGTCCCCGCGGCCCTGAATCGCGTACGCGCCATGACCGGCGAAGAGCTGAGCAAAGTCATCGACATGTTCGGCATGTACAAAATGCCCGCGGTCAACTTTCTGTCCATTACGCTCAAGCATTCGGTTCATCACAGAGGCCAGTTGAGCGCCTACCTTCGTGCGATGGGTGGGAAGGTCCCCGGGATCTACGGACCAACCGCCGACACGCCGGAGCAGGAACACCAACCCGCCTAGCCGGAAAGGCGAACTCGCATCATCACCATTCAGCAAACCGCAATGCATGTCGACGACGTTGCAGCGGGTGTCTATCGCGTCTGTGCGCCGCTGGATTGATTCCGGGGGGATTCACGTTCCATTCCTAACTCATCACCGTCGACGAGCCCGTGCTGTTCCACACCGGGTACCGCAAAATATTCCCCATCGCGCTGGAAGCCATCAACAAACCGATGCCGGTGGAGAAGTTGCGCTGGACCGGTGGCCAGCACTCTGAAGGAGAGAGTTCGGCGCCTTGAACGATTTGTTGGCCGTGGCCCCGCAAGCGGCACTGTTTGGAGCCGTAGCCGGAGTACTCATTTCTCAACACAATGATTTTGCCACCCGCCTCGCCCGCGGGTTCGCGGATGGCGAGAAGTTCTCCATTGACAACTGGCGAATGAGGTGGCTCTACACGCCGCATGATTCGTACGGCTGGAGGTGCGGCATCCTCATCGATCTCTCCACCAAAGCCCTGTTTGGGGTCCGTCGACAAACCTTGTGTCGTTGAGCAATTTTCCCTGGCGGTCATTTGACCGTGTGGAGGGATTCACACTCCGCATGAAATCTGGGTGGCGAGGAACTGCTCGACGAAACACATAGCGAATCGAAGAAGAACGATCTGAGGTGCTCACCGGCGCCGTCTATAGACTCTTCCTTCGGGTCTGTCGCCCACTTCATGGGCATCATCACGATTCGCGCATCCGACCATACACCGGAGAACCGATTTAGCGTTGAGGAGGTGGCCAAGGAGTATCTCAAGGTCGACAAAGAATTCCTGGCCAACTCCGAGCGCGGATGGATGGCCCATGAAGCCACGTTCCCCGCCGGTGCTCCCGTAGAACGGAATCCAGAGCTGCTTGATTCTTCAATTTCCAATGGAGAAAACGGCAGGGCCAAGCACTCCCTTGCGAGGTGTGATCCCCAATCCAGGATCAGGCGATGCCGCGAGGCGACCGTTCTGTCTCCGCGGCGCCCCCTCGGCCGTGCTCACCGTCACGTAGCTATTAAAATCCGTCGAAGTGAACAGGAACTCCGGTGGTGTGCTGTGTGCCAAATGGGCAATGGCTGCCGTAACGATATCGCCGCCCCAAGTGTCTTCAATGGTCATGGCGATGCCGAGAGAAACACAGAGGTCGCGGATCAGGCGAGCCTTGGTGAGCCCGCCGACCTTCGAAATCTTGAGATTGATCACATCCATCGCCTGGTCGGCGACACCGCGCAGAACCGTATGCAAGTCGTCAATCACTTCATCGAGAACGAACGGTCGATCCGTGTGGCGCCGCACCGCAAGGCACTCTTCATAGGAGAGGCAAGGCTGCTCGATGTAGACATCGACGTCGCGCACGGCCTGGGCAACGCGCACCGCCTGGTGCTGGCGCCAGCCCGTGTTGGCGTCAGCGACAAGAACATCGCCGGCCCGCAACTGGGCGGCCACTGCACGGATTCGATCGATGTCCGTGTCGGGATCACCGCCAACCTTCAACTGGAACTTCGTGTATCCCTCGGCCCTGTAGCGGGCTACACTGGCAGCCATGTTCTCCGGAGCGTCCTGGGAAATTGCCCGATAGAGGGGAAAATCGTCACCGTAGCGTCCACCTAGAAGCGTGACAACCGATTTGCCGGTGACTTTCCCAAGGATGTCCCAGCAGGCCATGTCGATAGCGGACTTCACATACGGATGCCCGCGCATGAGTTGGTCCATACGGCGATTGAGAACCCCGATCTGGCACGGATCGAGTCCGAGCAGTCCAGGTGCCAGCTCGGCAAGACCAGTGCGGGCGCCGGTGGCGTATGCGGCCAGATAGGCAGAGCCCAAGGGGCACACCTCTCCGTAGCCGGTGACTCCGGTATCGGTTTCCACTGCCACAATCGTGGAGTCGAAAACATCAACGTAGTTACCGCCAGACCATTTGTAGCTGCCCTCATGCAAGGGAAGCTCAACGCGGTATGCTCTAATTCCAATAATTTGCATTCGGTAGGTTCCTAAAGATGCTTATCGTGCTTGATCTCGTCCAGGGCGGAGCGCAGCATTGCCACCGCAGCCCAAAGAATTACCGCCATAACCAGCCAGCGAAGCTCATGAATAGGTAGCGATTTGACCAGAAAGGCGGCAATGGGAACCCCGACCAGGCCGCCAATGGCGAGTCCCATCGCTACTCTCGGCACGTAGACCTCACGCCAAACGAATCGCGTACTCGCTACAGGCATCAGGAATGCCGATGAACCCATCATGATCGGGAAGGCTGCAATAGGGTTCATGCCGAGCATGCTGACCAGAGTCATGCAAGGGGCATAGAAACCAATTCCAAGGGTACTGACGGCTCCTAAGAGGGCGTTTGCCAGCACGGCAAGGGCGAGACTGCCCCCTTGCAGCCCGAGGGCGTCGCCACCGGCAGGAAACCAGTTCATCTGGCGCGCCAACATCACGATGAAGGCGACGAGGAGCGTGATTGCCACGCCGATCTGCACATTTCGCTTCCCCAGACGCGCCACCCATCCGGCACCGAACCAAGCGCCGGCGACCGCCCCTCCAATCATCGGGAGCAGTGTCCCCGGTTGCACCTCCACTACGGCGATATAGAGGAATGCCTGAAAAATGGTTGGCAGGGTGTGACCCGCGTTCAAGGTGCCTGGAATCAAGTTGTCGGGAACCATTCGCGCGAACTTGAAGATCGAGGTGGTTGTGGCGAACGACCCGATTCCGAGCGTGTCGAAGAAATTCGTGGCCATGCCTGTGCCCAATTCGAGCAAAGTGGGATGCGAAAGATCGCGGCGCATTCTCCACAGCGACCCGATCCAGATCCCCAGGAATGAGAGAGCGAAGAGCATGAGTGCCGCGAACGTGGCGGGCCGCACCCACGGCAGTGAATCTTTCTCGGGACGAAGTTGCTGCAAGGCTTCTCTGGCTGCCTGGCTGAGTATGTTGCCGGGTGACTTGCGCGTGGCCGCCGTTTGAAGCAGTGGCTCCAGCGCACGATCGCGGCACCTTCCCATCGAACGTAGCGCTTCGGCTTGCGCGATGTAGCTGTCTTCCCGCTGGTATCTGTCAGCCAAGAAAGCGGAGAGGCTTCGATTCTGCAAAGTCCCCAACAAACGAAGCGCTTCGGCTCGGACGCGAGACTTCGGATCGAGGGCTGCCCGCTTCCAGACGTCGTGCATAGCGACGCTGGGAATCGGTTCGGTGGCCAGTAATGCTTCACGACGCACCGCCCAGAACGCATCGTCTGAGATGGTACGAATGAGCGCCTCCCTGACATCAGGATGAGATGCGTAGCCCTTCAAATCGGAAGCGGCTTTTAGCCGGCCCATCGCACTATCGTGCTCCAACTGATAGATGAGTTCTGAAGGCGATTTCGGGAATTGGAGTTCACACAGTAGATGGTCCCCTTCATCGAAGTGAACCAGAAGAGGTTTTTGCGGGCAGTGGAATCGCAGAACCTCATTCCGTTTCCGCAACCAGGCCCTATTGATGCTCTTACCGGCGGCGGTTGTAATGCCGATATCTACGGGGGTCTGAAAAACAGGAACTCGCCCGAAAGGTTCCTGCTTCTGATCCACGTGGAGGATCAGTTGACGAGCTACACTGTCCCACTCCGAACGGACCTCGAAGACCGGATGGCCGGGATGGAGGATCCACTGGTCCACGAACCAATCCATCGACTGCCCCGTCGCTTCGCGGATGGCAACCAACAGGTCGTGTGTATCGGCTGATTGATATGAGTGCTTGTGGAGGAAATGAGTAATGGCGCGGCGGTAGTTTCCATTGCCGAGGATCCAGCGCAGCATGGAGATGACGACGCCGGCCTTGGCGTATGCGTGGCGGTCAAAGTTATCGTTGGGAACTTCCCAGCGGTCGAAGACGATCGGCCTTTGATAGCGGGAATGTGCTTCGTTGAGATACGCCTTTTTCTTGTTGTGGAGATCCAGAGCCCCTTCGTCTTCTCCGTAGATCTGGCGATAGTAGAGATGTTCGTAATAGGTGGCGAAGCCCTCGTTGATCCACGTCTGGTCCCAATCGCGCATCGTGACCAAGTTACCCCACCACTGATGAGCCGCCTCATGCGCCACAAGCCAATGGCTGGGGAAGTCCTTATCCGCCATTTCATCATGGATCGTGCCGTCACCCACCACAGTTGCCGTTGTACTTTCCGCGCCGCCGCCGAAGCGAGGGATCGTGATCTGATCGTACTTCACCCAGGGATAGGGGAAATCGAACTCACGGCTGAAAAAATCGAGAATCTCGCGCGTCCTGTGAAACGAGCGCGGTGCATCGGCGGTGTCCTTAGGGTAAACCCAGTAGCTGATGGGCGGGGATCCCGGGTCTTTGATCTCGACATATGGTCCCGCGACCAGCACAAACAGGTAAGTAGAGTGCGGCCGCTCCTGCAGCCATTGAAATGTCTTCTCACGCTTGACAGAGTCCGCGGTGACACGTAAGAGCTTGCCATTGGAAATGACCTGGTAGTCTTCGCGAACGGTTGCGATTATTTCGCTTGTGGCTTTGTCGCTGGGATGATCGAAGCAGGGGAACCAGTGGCGGGCTCCCTCTGGAAAGGAAAGAGTGTTGATGAGCGAGGGATTATCCGCCGTCCGGGCCTTGAATCCAAGGCCCAGGTCGTATCCCATCTTCATCCCGAACTTCGCCGGATCGACAGCGACATTTGCCGCGGTATAGAAGACCTTAACAGACAGGCGCTCGCGATAGGAGTGGGCACGCTCCAGTTTCACCAGCAGCCTTCCAGGGGTCTGCTCGAATCGCAGTGCGCCACCGGCGGTATCTTCCACGGCCTGTACGGTAAATGTCTCGGCGTCGAGGGCGATGGAATTGAATCCATCGCGCAAAGGATCCAGTGTGATGGTAGCTTTGCCTTGCATGGAGCGATCGGGCTCATGCAATCGCAGTTCGATGCGGTAATGAATCACGTCGTAGTCGTGGCTGCGAGGTCTCTGCTTTGGCCTGCTGTAAACGTCCACCGGCTGTGCGGACAGGACGGCGGCGGCAAGTGCCGCACAGAGGATGAGACGACCGCACTTCCCACCCATCAGCGCCCTTTCGGTGGGAACGCCTGGACGATGCCGCTTTTGCCAACGATCTTTTCGATTTCGGACGGGCGCGCGGCGAGCGACGCCGTGAAATTCTCAACGCCATCGACCGTTACAACCACGACATCTTCCATGCGGATGTACAACTGCTCTTCGGGAATCCACATCATTGGGTCCACCGAAAAGACCAAACCCGTCCGCAGTGGGAGTTTGTCGTAACTGCCTACATCGTGGACCGTCAATCCCACCGGGTGGGAGAGGTGCCCGCGAAAATCCAGCATCTTGCGGACCGCGTCGCGATAGATCTGCTTTGTCAATGTGAGTGACGCCGCTGCCTTTTCCATTTCGTTTCGCGCACCGGCAAGGATCTCGGCCGGGGTAACTCCGGGCTTGATTCTCCGGATCAGGGCGTCACGATAGGCGAGTACGAATTCGCACAATGCGCGCTGATCCGGAGAGTAGGCGCCATTGACGGGCCACATCCGTGTCACATCGCTCGTGTAGTAGCGGTAGTCCGGCGCGTAATCGAACAACACCAGGTCGCCGCCGCGAAGCTGGTCTGATTTCCGCATGTAGTGGCCCATAAAAGCGTTGGTGCCTCCGGCCGTAATCGAGGGGTAGCCCTCATGTTTTGCCCCATTGAGCAGGAACACGTATCGGGCGGCGGCGTCCAGTTGGTACTCGTAGACGCCGGGTCGTGTGCTGCGCATCGCTTGGAGGATTGCGAGAGAGGCGATTTGCGACGCACGCCGAATGAGGGTGATTTCACGCTCGGATTTGATCAGGCGGAGATCATCCAGGATGGGAGAGAGATCGCGGACATCGAAAGACGGATACCGATCCCGCAACAGGCGAATCAACCATCCTTCCCGGGAGGGGCGGCCATCCCAGGGATCCGAGGAGATCAGGGCCATTTGATGCAGGAGTTCGTCACGGCTGGCGGCCAGCCCTTCGGCCGGACTGTGCGGAACAAACAGGGCAGGCGCCGGGGTCTTGATCTGCATCCGTGCCAGCGCGCGCGACAGCTCCTCTATACCAAAGACGGAGTGGACCCCCGTCAGCGATAGCACGACTTCGGCATCTTCGGCGGTCAGGAACCGGTCGCCGTTGCGCTCGCGGGCCGCGTCGCGGTGGGGTAGGAAGAGAGTGGCTTGACGGGTTCTGCCGTCCAGCAGGAGATAAGCGTGGGGAGTTTCCACGCCGCACAGGTAATAGAAATCATTGGTTTGCCGAAAGATCTGGAAGCCGTCCGCGGCCGGTGCCCCCGGAACGAGGGCTACCGCGCGGTTTCCAATCCGGTCAAAGACCTTGGCGTGACGAGCCTTGAACTCCTCCGGTGGGAAATCCTTCTGATAGAGATCAGCAGTGCCAGCCTGCAATAAGCAAGTGAAGACCGAACATAAGGGCAGGAAGCGATTCAAAGTGCTCTCTCCTTCAGTTCATGCTCACCTAATTGGGCCTTGCGCTTCAACTGCGTGCGAATGGGTCCGCATAGCGATTCGTAATTGACGCCATGTCGTGGGGATCCGTTGTGCCAGATATCGAGTGCAACCGCTAAAGAATCGGGGAACGGGAAGCTGCAACTGTTTCGCAAGCCATGCCCCATCGTCAATTCCCCCGGATTGGAGCGCACGGACAACCGCCGCCGACGAAAAATGCTTAGTGATGTCCCCCCATCAGGCGTCCTACCACCGCAACGTCCATGGCACGCGGTGTTGTTTCGAGGGCGGCCGTACCGGCACTCATCACCAAGATCCGATCTGCAAGCTTTGACAGCTCCTCCAGATCCTCGCTGACCAGCAGCACCGACCCGCCCGCGTTGCGCAATTGCAGCAGTTGTTGGTGGACGAAAGCGGTTGCGCCCATATCAAGGCCGAAGCAGGGGTTCGCCACAACCAAAATGCGTGCTTTGCCGCTGCCAAGATCCCGTGCCAAAACCGCACGCTGCACGTTTCCGCCCGATAGGTTGCAGATTGGCACGGTCTCGGAGGGTGTACGTATGGAGAAGTGTTCAATAGACTCCGCCGCCTTGCGCCGGAAAACATCCCTGTTGAGGAAGAATCCTTGACTGGCAAACGGTGGCTTGTCGAAATCCCGTAACGCGAGGTTCTCGGCCACGCTCATCGCCGGAACGGTTGCGTTCTGCAAAGGCTCCTCCGGAAGAGTGAATAGGCCCGCCGCACGGATGCCCTCTCGCGTGGCAACATATGGCACGCCAAATGCCTCCACTTCGCCACTCTCAATGGGCCGCTGCCCGCCTATGCCCTGTACCAGTTCGCGTTGGCCGTTGCCGGAGATGCCCGCGATTCCCAAAATCTCCCCACGCCGTAATGTAAAGCTCATCCGCTTCACGGCAACCAATCCGAGATCATTCCGCACTTCCAGATTCCGAACCGTGAGCGCAGCTTCGTCGATGGTACGGTTCAATTTCTCCAATTCCACTGGCGACGCAGAATTACCCATCATTAACTCCGCGATCTGTTCCGCTGTCACATCGCGTACCGCATAAGTTGCCACGTACCTGCCGCGCCGCATGATGGTGACTTCATCGGCGTAGGTCATCACTTCGCGAAACTTGTGCGTCACCAACAGAACGCTCAGCGATCCACTATCCACCATGCTTCGCAGCACTGCCATCACTTCGTCGGATTCGGCGGGGGTCAGTACGGACGTGGGTTCGTCGAGAATCAGCACACGTGTGCGCAGATACAACTGCTTGAGGATCTCGACCTTCTGTTTCTCACCCGCCGACAGGTTCTGTATCCGTGCGCTGAGATCAATGGAAAACGGTGCGCTCTTCAAAAAGGCCTGAGCCTCGGCGCGTTCGCGGTCCAAATCAAGCATGAGTGGAAGATCCTGACGCGCCAGCAGAAGATTCTCCAGCACCGTCAACGACGGAGCAAGAGTGAAATGCTGGAACACCATGCCAAGGCCTGCCTGACGCGCCCTAAGGGGAGTTCGCACCGCCTCACCGCCAACTTGTACCTCGCCTGCGTCAGCACGATAGAAGCCCAAGATGCATTTCGCCAGCGTGCTCTTGCCCGCGCCGTTTTCTCCGACGACCGCATGAAAGGATGCGGGCCGCACGGAAATCCCAACATCATCCAGGGCGCGTACGGGTCCAAAGGCCTTCGAGATTCCGGAAGCTGCGACCAAGGGGGGCTGCATAAGGTTATCCTCTGCGGACCAAGGCTCCGGGAATGCCGGAGAGCGTTCGTTTTCGCGTGCACGTGGCGATCATCACAAACAAAGTCAGCAGGTAGGGCGAAGCGTTTAGAAGATGATAGAAGCCCTTCACGCCGGAGGCCTGCAGCGATGGACCCAACGCCTGTGCGGCGCCAAAGACCAGCGAGGCCGCCATGCACCGCATCGGATTCCACTGGGCGAAGATGACCAGCGCCACCGCCATCAAGCCCTGGCCGCCCGAAATACCGGCGGACCAGATACCCGGAAAATACAAGGTCAGATGCGCCCCACCGATTCCAGCCATAGCCGCGCCAATCGTTGTCGCCAGCACTCGTATTCTCCCCACCGGCAAGCCCATGGAGAGGGCCGCGTCGGGCGCATCTCCCACGGCACGGATATGCAGGCCCCAGCGCGTGCGGTGCAACAAGTAATGCATCAAACAGCCGACCAGGATACCAAGCAGGAAAAGCGGACTGATACGAAGTGCGGCTTTCACTACCGAACTCGACCCGCTAGCCGCCAGATCAATTACAGGAAGTTGCGGCGCCATTGGCGCCACAAACTGCTTGCCGAAGAAGAACGCCAATCCGCTTCCAAAGATGATCATCGCTATTCCCGCGGCAACATCATTGACGGAGGGCAGTTCGGCAATCAGAGCATGCAGTAGGCCCAGCAAGGCGCCCACAAGCATTGCCGCAAAAGCGCCCATCCATGCGGAACCTGTATAGTCGGCCACCCAGAACGCGGTCATCGCACCCATGAGCAGAATGCCTTCCATCCCGAGATTGATGCGGCCGCTCTTTTCCGTGAGACATTCGCCGAGACTCACAAACAGGTATGGGATACTGCCGCGGACAGCGCCACCGGCCAACGCAATCACCACACCAAGGGTTCCAATGGAATCAGGACTTGTCATTGCCACCACCGATCATGGATTTCCAGGAGAGCCGCCCATACAGCGCCTCGCTTGAAAGGATGGAGAGGAAAACGATGCCTTCAAACACGGAGATAGTGGCATCCGGCAGATCGTGTTCGCGCTGCAGAATGCCGCCGCTGGCAATCACTGCTCCGAGAATCACCGATACGGCAATCACCCGTAAGGGCGATTGCCGAGCCAGGAACGCGACCAGAATCCCAACGTAGCCGTATCCCGCAGAGACCGCGTTGCTCGCTCTGCCGTGAATGGCCGCTACCTCCACCATCCCAGCCAACCCCGCGCATACCCCGCCGAAGAATGCCGCACTGAGCAGTACTTGGCCCAGCGGTATTCCCACCAGCTTCGCAGTCTGGGGATTGCCGCCCACTACCTTCACCTTCATTCCCCAAACGGTACGCTGCAGAAGAAACCACGCAAGCAGACACGCTACCACTCCATACACGAGTCCGAAGTGAATCCGGCTGTCGCCGAGTTTCCCCAATTGATGCGTCGGGGGAATCGGCAGGGTTGCGGGAAAATTCAAACTTGCCGGATCACGCAATGGACCTTCCACCAACTGCAGCATCACCGCCAGCCCGATGTAGTTCAGCAAAAGGCTGCTAATGACAGCGCTCACGCCGCGGTAGTGATGCAAGCCGGCGGCGATGGCGATCCAGAGCCCACCGGCAATGGCGCCGGCCACAGCCATCACCAGCAGGCACAAAAATGGCGCCAACCCCACTGTCGCCAAACCCGCCGCCGTTGCGGCCAACGCACCGATTACAAATGCGCCTTCATTGCCAACGGTCATGACCCCGGCGCGAATGGGAAGCACCGTAGCCAGTCCGCAAAGCATCAACGGAGCAGCGCGCACCAGGCTGTTCTGCCAGGAATACCAACTGCCGAATCCCGCTTTGTAAATGGACGCAAACACCCCTAACGGTGATGCACCGACGGCCAGGCAGAATAACGCGAACAGACCCACTGCAGCGAGAACCGCCACGCCGGGCACGGTGATGGTCTCCCAGTCGAACCCGGAAGCCGCGACGGGCGTAAGGCGTGATGCGGCTTGGTTGGTACCCTGGGCGCTCATGGTGTTAGCCACCCGTTTCTCCTTCAATGCCCTCGAGCAGCCAGTCCATCCGATCCAAGGCTGGATCCACAATCCTAATGTTGGCCCCCGCCGGAATTACCATTCGGCCCCTGTTGTCGCGTAGCGGTCCCTGATAGATACTCTGCGTTCCTGAAAGCAACCGCTCTTTGATGCGCATCACCGCTTCCCGCTTCTCGCCGGACACCGCATTGCCGAACGGCGACAACCGGCAGAACTCGTCCTTCAGTGTTCCGCTCATTCGCCGCGGAATCGATTCGTGGACCACACTCTTTCCGTCGCGGATCATCTCGAGATAGCGCCTGTAAACGACACCCATCGCCCACTCTGCGCCGGTGAGGAAACCTCGTGGCGCAAGCATCGACTGGTTGAACTGATATCCCGTGGCGTAGATACCCCGCCGTTCCGCCACCTGAACGATGACCCGCGGCGATCCCGTATGTCCGGTCAGCACGTCGAGCCCTTGATCTGCCAGACTGCTTGAGGCTTCCGCTTCGCGCACGGGCAATACCCAGTCTCCCGTGAAAATGACACGCATTTTCACCTTCGGATTCACACTTCGCGCGCCCAACATGAAGCTGTTGATGTTGCGCAGTACTTGTGGAATCGGCTTTGCGGCAATGAATCCCATCCGGTTTGTTTTTGTCATCAGGCCTGCGGTTACACCTGCCAGGTACTCCACTTCATCAATGAACCCGAAATAAATTCCGATGTTGGGCGGATCCTGCTTCTCGCGGTATGTTCCACCGCAATGAAAGAACTGCACGTGCGGATACTCCTTGGCCAAGCGAAGCACAAAGGGATCCAAGAATCCGTAGGAAGTGGCAAAGATCACCGACGCGCCATCCTGGTGGATCATGTTGCGCATGCTCTCCTCGACGGCCACGGTCTCGGGTACCGTCGCCTCTTCCATCGAATGCACGAAAGGCAGATCCTTGATGGCCGCCCGGCCATCGGCATGCGCCTGGTTGTACCCCAGGTCGTTCTTCGGGCCGTTGTATACAAACCCCACAATCACCTTACGCGCCGTGGCGGCCGCAAGCCCAGCCCCACCAAGAATGGTGACAGCATGGCGGCGGCTCAACAGGCTTGAGGAGTTCATCGCGCGGCCACTCCTGTTTGCTCAATCAGATCAGGAACTGACGCCCGACACACCCCCATCTCCTCAAGTTGCGCGGCGACGCGCAACACCGCCGCTTCCTGATAGGGTGCGCCAATGATCTGCACACCCAGCGGTAGCTTACCTGGCCCAACTACAGGAACCGACACAATGGGTAGCCCGACGAACGACAGAGGTTGCGCGAAAACGCCGATGTTTGGCCGTGATGGCAGTATCTTCCCGCCAACGGTGATGGTTGGCTGCCCGATAGTAATCGCTGCGCACGGTGTGCTCGGGGCCAGCAGGATGTCCACTTTCTCAAACACGGAGCGCATCAGACTCTGAAACACACGGCGAAACTTCTGTGCATGGACGTACCACGCCGAGGGAATCAGCGCGCCTGCCAGTAAGCGCTCCACCACCACTGGATCAAAGTCCTGCGGACGTGTCTGCAAATTGCCGAGATGGCGGCTGGACCCTTCGCATGCGGTAATGACATAGGCTGCCGCGCGCGCTGCATCGGCTTGTGGGACCATCTCCACGTCGCGTACCTGGAGAGCGTTCGCCACGGTGTTCACAGCCTCATGCACTTCGGGTGTTCCGGCCGCCTGGAAATAGCCGCCCGCCAATGCAATCCGTAGTCCCCTAGCTCCTTTGGAAAGCTCGCCGCTCACCGCAGCCCGCGGCCTTTTGCTGCACACCGGATCGTTTTCATCAGGCCCATTCATTACGTCGAAAGCGCAGGCCAGGTCGCGCACGGTGCGCGTGAACGGTCCCACGTGATCGAAGCTCTCGACAAAGAGGAAGGCTCCGGCGCGAGAGATACGCCCATAGGTCGGCTTCAGTCCGAACACACCACAGAAGGCCGCCGGTACCCGGATCGAGCCATTAGTGTCTGAGCCCAGCGTGAGCGGAACCATCCCGGCTGCCACAGCGGCCGCGGATCCGCCCGATGAGCCGCCAGCGACACGGGTCACATCGTGCGGGTTACGTGTTGGTCCGTAGTGGCTGTTTTCGGTGGTGAATCCGTAGGCATACTCGTCCATGTTCAGTGCACCCAGCAACACGGCCCCGGCCTCCTTCAGGCGCGTCACACATTCAGCATCGCGGCTCGCGGGCGGATTCTCCGCTTCTATCTTGGATCCGGCCAGCGTGGTAAGGCCGGCCACATCGAACAGATTCTTCACCGCAAAAGGGACGCCGGCCAGCTGACCAGGATCTTCGCCGGCGGCGATCTTGCGGTCTACTTCGGAAGCCTGCCTCAACGCATCGCGCTCCATGAGCCCTGTGAAACAGTTCAGCGCCGGATCGAGCCGGCCAATCCGTTCCAGTGCCTGTCGCGTCAGTTCCATGCTGCTGACCTGTTTTGAACGCACAGCCGCAGCCATCGCTTGAGCGTCCGAATCGTGCAGGGAATGAGGATGAGTAATCATGGTTCGAATACCGTCGCCGTCTCTAGACTGGGTTCGAAAGCGAGTTCGAGTAGTGGTTGGGCAATCACCGCCGCACGCTGGATATTCAGGTCTACACCCTTCTTCAAATCCGAAGGAATGGGCAGCGCCGCCAGCTTTCCGGCCTGATCCGAATATTCTTCGGCCACCACGGAGACGTGCGCCGAAACGATCTTCCAGCCAGTTGTGAACTTGCGCCAGCACTGGCTTTGCCTGCCACGGCGCCCTCGGTACGATGCCCTTGGTTGAAACTCTAGCGTCACCATCCCCGTCTCCTCTCCGAAGGTCACAATCTTCAGGTTCAGCACTTCCCGGTCGAGGTTCAACGGCCCCCGGTTCACACGGAACGCCTCTATTTCTTTGGCTCCATAGAGGCTTTCGGTAACTCCGAAGCGCACTGCTTCCTGTGAGTCCCAGAAGAACGCGGTAAGCGATGCAACGTCGTTCGCCATTAGCGCCCGTTCATATCCTTCGTGCATCGCCCGGAGTTCCGCTACCACTGCTGGGTGATTGATGATTGAGTCTGTGGCCACAAAACCCTCTTTCCCCTGAGACGCGGGCTCGGCCCCGCGCCCCAGTGTTGCCGCTTCAGAAGCTATAGCTGAGTGTCAGGCTCGCCGTTCGCAGGGCTCCCGGTTTGATAAACACATCCCAGAACAAAAACTGGCTCTGGAAGTAGGTCTCGTTGAACATGTTGTTTATGCCGAGGTTGAGAGTGTATCGGCTGCGCTGATAGAACACAGATCCCCGCCACAGCGCGTAGGACGGTAGTTTCACATTGCTCACGTAACCCGTCTTTACCGCCGAAACCCAAGTCGTACCGATGGTGAAGCCAGCGTTCCGCGTAACGTTGACCGTCCCAAATGGGCTGATCACCCAACTCGGCTGGCCACCTACGCGATAAGGCGTCGGCAAATTGAAGATGTTCGCCACGCCGATGAATCGCCCCCCATAGGCCTGCTGCGGGGTCAGGCCTACAAGGTCTGGTGGAATCCCCAACAGGAACGGTGCGTTCAACTGAATCGGGTTTTGCCATGTCATCGATCCCGTCAGCGAGTAACGCTTCCCGAAGAACGTGCGCGCCTCGGCCTCAACTCCCGTGGTCTGGTAGTAATCGATGTCCCGCGATTGGGAGTTGAACGAATTCCGTTTCTGGCGGAAGTAGGAAACCGCCGCAAACAGCCGCCCGGGAAGCCGGGATGTCTTTACGCCTGCTTCATATAGGTTCGACTTCTGGATGTAGGTTCCATTCGCAATCTGGCTCTGATCGATCTCGTTTCCCTGACCCAGATCGAGAAACCGAGAAGTCGCTATCGTGAAATACGGCTGCAGATGAAATGGCAACCGGTAGCTTACACTGGCGTTGTAGGTGCCGGCATTGTTCGCCGCCGATGAGGTGGTCATCGGTTCTCCGTTGAACCGGCCCGTAAAGGTGGGCGCAAACCTGTCGAGCCTCGCGCCGCCCACCACAGTAATGTTGTTCCATAAAACCCAGTCGCTCAGCACGAACAAACCCGTGTTGCCGTAGTTTCCTTGCTGGAAGTACTGAAAGAAAATGTTGCCGTCGCTGTTGAACGGACCCGCGAAGCGATCGTTTGGTGTAGCACCAACCGAAAGATCCCGCCGGTCCACAACCTGGTACCAGTTGCGCTCCTCTCCAGCGCTCACTTTCACATAACGGTACCCGCCGCCGAAGATCGTGCGAGACGTGATGAAGGGTGTGGGCTTCCACTCCGCTGTCATCGTCAGCTTGTCCTCTAACGTCCACGGACGATAGCCCGCGCCGAAGCCGTAGCTTGAATATTTCTGGTGACTCATGTGATCAAGAAACAGCTGGTTCTTGATCTTGAAGCCGGGTTTGAAGTCATACACAACGTCTGCAAACGCAGTGTTTGTGCGGCTCCGCGTGAAGTCCCCGTCATCGATCATGATCCGGTCGAGCGGCAGTTTGACTAGTTTCACCGTGGCGGGGTCGAGCGCATATAGCCTGGCTATGGCCGGGTCGCCCAGTAGCACCCCCGCCATGTTCTGTTGGAAGGCGAAACTGGTGAGAATGTTGGGTGTGATATCGCCTTGGCCGATGTTGTATCCGTTGCGCGACAGATTCACCAGCGGGCGCCCGGAAAGGTACATCTGATTATCCACTAGTTCCTGGGTTACGCGGTTCCATCCGATGTTCTGCGTCCCTCCGTTGTAGAACCCTTGAAATCCATACTCGAGGCGCAACTTCGGGCTCAATTCCATGTCGAAGGCGATCTGCCCCAACTGGTAGCGATTGGCCACTCCCTTGTAGAAGCTGTGAGCGTCTTCAGCCTCATAAAATGCATAGACCCCACTGCGATGCGTGCCAAGTTTGAACGGGACGCCTACTTCAGCACTGGCGCGCTTCTCGTCGTAACTGCCGTAAGTTACTGTGATTTTGCCGATCGGGCGCTCCAGCCACTTGGCACTTTCGCTTCGCGCCGTCTTCGGAACAAAGTTCAGAAATCCGCCGATGCGCCCGCCGCCGTAGGCCGGCGATGGAGGCCCTTTCACCACTTCGATGTGATCGGTGGCCGC
>CALFYN010000649.1 GCA_937952345.1 uncultured Acidobacteriota bacterium | reverse complement strand
CGGCATCAGCAGCATTGAGGGAATGGCATATGGCGTCGTCATGGGCGGGGCGCTGCAGCTCATCTGGCAGGTTCCCAGCCTGCTGCGCACAGGCTTCGCCTTCCGGCCCATGATCGACTGGAACGATCCCGGACTGCGCCGCATCATCAGCCTCATGGGTCCCGCGATCCTGGGATCGGCTGCGGTGCAGATCAACATCGTGGTCAACACGAACTTCGCTTCCTCCATCGTCGACGCCGTGCGCGGAGCCAACGGACCAGTAAGCTGGCTCGGCTGCGCATTCCGGTTCATGCAATTGCCGCTCGGCCTGTTCGGCGTGGCGATGGCCACGGCCACCCTGCCGGCCATTTCCCGCAGCGCCGCCTCAGGAAATTTCGACGAATTCCGCGTGACCATCTCCCGGTCCCTGGCGACAGTGCTGTTGCTCACTGTGCCTTCCTCCGTGGGCCTCACCGTGCTCGGCAAGAGCATCATCGGGGCCATCTATCAGGGCGGCGCGTTTGAACTCTACGACACCCAGCAAACGGCGGCTGCCTTGTCGTATTTCGCCATCGGCCTTCTCGGCTACGCCGGCATCAAAGTGCTCACCCCTGCTTTCTACGCTCTCAACGATGCGCGCACACCAATGGTGGTGTCGGTTGCATCCGTGGTCATCAACTACCTCGCCGCCGCATACATGGTGCACCGCGCCGGCGCCGGGCACGCCGGTCTCGCGCTCGCAACCTCGATTGTCGCCTTGTTCAATTTCCTGGTCCTGTTCGTGGTCCTGAGGGCGAAACTCAGCGGCATCTACGGCCGCGCCCTCGTCGCCAGCGTGTGGAAGGTTGTCGTGGCCGCCATGGCCATGGGCGTAGTCGTGGCCGGAAGCAACGCATTGGTGGCGCATCTGCTGGGTGTGACGCGCACGGCTTATCTGGCGGATCTCGCGCTCACCATTCCCACCGGGTTGCTGGTGTTCTATTACGTCGGCAAACTCCTCGGCATCCCCGAGTTGGAGCCGGCATTCCGCGCACTCGCCCGGCCGGTGCTGCGAAGGTTGCGGCGCTAGGGTGTTACAATCCAGTAGATTCACGATGAGTCCCGATCTTTCCCTTATCCTCAAGTTGCAGAGCTTGGACAGCCGCACCGTTGAGCTCGAACGCGAGGTTGCGGCGCTGCCGAAGCGGATTGCCGAAATCGAAAAGCAGCTTGATTCTCACAAGAAACGGCTCGAACTGGACCGCGCGGCCCTCGCCGCCAACGCCAAAGAGCGCAAAAGCCGCGAAGACGATATCAAGGTGCAGGAGCAGAAGATCTCCAAACTCAAGGACCAGATGCTCTCCGCCAAAACCAACGAGCAGTATCGCGCCTTCCAGCACGAGATTGAGTTCTGCGAGAAAGAAATCCGGCGCTTTGAGGACCGCATTCTCGACCTCATGGGCGAATCGGAAAAGCTGGACAAGAACGTGAAGGCCGCCGAAGTCGCCCTCGCCCAGGAGTCAAAGCAGGTCGAAGCCGAAAAGCAGGCGGCCAAGCAGACCACGCTCAAAGACACTCAGGAACTGGCCGCCATCAAAGAGGAACGGCAGCAATCAGTGGCGTCCGTGGGCCGCGAATATTACAGCCACTATGAACGGCTGCGCAAACGTCCCGGTGGCATCGCCGTGGCGGAGGCCGTCGACGGCACCTGCAGCGTATGCCATATGGTGATCCGGCCGCAAGTGATGCAGGAGTTGCGGGGAAACACAAACAGCATCAACTTCTGCGAATCGTGCAAGCGGATTATCTACTACAATCCGCCGGTCAGCGCCGAATAATCCGCCTGATGTCGCCCATCGTCCTCTTGCTGCTGTTCGCCGCGCCGCTCGGCGCCCACGTCATCAGCATGTCGAGTGGCGATTTCCGCATCGAAGGCAACCGCGGCGTCTATGAGCTCCGCATGCCGGTCTATGAAATCCAGCATGTCCCCGCACCGGAGAAGATGCTGCTCGAAAGCATCCGCTTCTCGAGCGGCGGCGCCGAGGCGCGGCTGGTCGAGAAATCGTGCGCCGAGGACAAGCAGGACGCCTCTTTCCGCTGCAAGGCCGTGTACGAATTCCCTTCCCCCGTAGAGGAATTGGAAGTGGTGTGTACATTCCATTCCGTCACCGTTCCTAATCACGTCCACCTCCTCCGCGCCTATCTCGGCGATAAAACAGATCAGGCTGTCTTTGATTTTTCCACGCCCAAGGCCGTCATCCGCTTCCGCCCGCCGACGCCGTTCGAAACATTCGTCACAGCCGCCGGGTCCGGCTTCGCCCGTGCATTTTCCAGTGCAGCCGCGGTCCTGTTTCTCGCCTGTTTGGCGCTGGCCGCGCGCCGCAACACGGAACTGGTCGTGATCACAGCAGCGTTTCTCGCGGGCGAAATCGCCGCGGCGCTCATTGTCCCCCTCACCGAATGGAACCCCGCACCGCGCTTCGTCGAAGCAGCCCTGGCCCTCACCATCGCCTATCTGGCGGTGGAGATCCTCACCCTTCCCAATGCAGGGCAACGCTGGCTGGTGGCCGCCGTACTGGGGCTCTTCCACGGCTTGTCCTACGCGCTCTATCTCACCAACACCGGCTACGATGCCTTCCCCGTTCTGCTCGGCATGGCAGTGGCCGAGGTGCTCGCCATCGCCGTCTTCGCCCTCCTCATGTCACGCACCGCCAGAGTGTTTTCCTCCATCGCCCCACTCGCCTCCCGCATCGCGGCGTGTTTCCTGCTGCTGACCGGGCTCTCGTGGTTTTTCTTGCGTCTTCGCGCGTAATGGTGTAAAAATAAATCTGAGGCTGGGGTGAAACTCTAAACATAAATCCACACTGCTCCCTGGGAGCGATTGCACCTGCCGTAAGGCTGGGGGATTTATGTCTATTCTTTCCGTTCACAATCTTTCCTATTGTCACGTCCTCGGTGTGCCTCTATTCGCAGGCGCCACCTTCTCCATCGATCCCGGAGACCGCATCGGCCTGACGGGGCCGAACGGCTGCGGCAAGACAACGCTCTTGCGCCTGCTGGCCGGGGACTTGGAGCCCACCGGCGGCCAGATCGTGCGGGCGAGGTATCTCGCCATCGAAGCCCTCGTACGTCCGGACAAGGAAGACCGCAGCAGCGGGCAGCGCACCCGAGAGGCCATTGCTGCCTTGATGCGCGCCAGCGCTGGACTGGTGATTCTCGATGAACCCACCAATCATTTGGACACCGCCTCCCGCGATTGGCTGGCCAATTGGCTGATTCGCGAAAATATCACCGCGATTCTTGTTTCCCACGATCGCGATTTTCTCAATCGAGTCACCAACCGCACCATCGCCATCGAACGCGGCAAGGTGTCCGTGTACGCCGGCAGTTACGATCTGGCGCTGGCGGAACGCTCCCTGAATGAAGACCGCCAGTGGCAGGACTATGAGGGACAGCAGCGCCGCATCCAGGCGGCCGAGCGTGCCGCCGAACGCCGCGACCGGTTGTCGGCAAAGGTCGCCAAGGCCCCGCCGGGCGCCAAGATGTCGCACGATTTCTACCGCCGCAAGGCAGCGAAGGTGGCGCGCACCGGCCGTCTCCTCCGGGAGCGCGTACAACTCGAAGCAACCGTCTCCAAGCCGTGGGAGGAACAATCCATCCCCGACCTGGATTTTTCCAACGTGCCACACTGCTCCCACGCCGCGCTCCAGGTCAACCGGCTCACCGCGGGATACGTCCCATCCAGGCCCGTGCTTCAGAATGTGTCCTTTCCCGTGCACCGCGGCGAGCGCTGGGCCATCACCGGCCCCAATGGCAGCGGCAAAACCACTCTCCTCCGGCTGCTGCGCGAGGAACTTGATCCCATGGCCGGGGAGATCCGCTGGGGCGCCGGTATCCGCATCGGCTACTATGCCCAGGAACACGAGCAACTGCGCGAGTCGGAGTCGCCGCTCGATGCTTGTCTGCGAATCACCTCAAACGAGACGGCCGTGCGCACCATGCTCGGCTGCCTCAAACTGCGCCGCGATCTCGTTCGTCAGCCCATCGGAACGCTCAGCATGGGAGAACGCAGCAAGACGGCCCTGGCGCAATTGCTGCTCGCAAGCAACAACGTCCTGCTGCTCGATGAGCCGACGAATCATCTGGAAATGGAAGCACAGGACGCGCTCGCCGCCGCCTTAAAACAATTCCCCGGCGCTTTGTTATTTGTATCGCACGACGGATGGTTCGTACGCCAGGTAGCAACCCATACGCTCTTTCTGGGCCCCCCACTTGCCCGCTAGGGCGCAAAAGCCAGCAAGACATTGCCCGGCATCCCGCCCAGCGTGCCATACCCGCTATTCACAAACATCATGCCGTTCCCCAGCACCGGTCCCGTAGCCGACAGCGAACCGCCCTTGGCCTTCACGCCATTGACGGTTTCAAAATCGCGCACGGTGTTGAACTCCCACACCAGCTTGCCGTTCCGTGCATCGTGAGCACGCAGCACGCCGTCCATCGATCCCGCCAGCACCACGCCCGGGATCACCGTAAGCGGCGCCATCTGCGCGGGCGTGCAACCGGGCTTCCCCGCGCACGGCGCCGCCGCCGGAGCCGCATGCCAGATCCTCGCACCGGTGGCAATATTCAACGCAAACAGCCCGCCCGCCTTCTCGCGAAGATGCACATCGGACAATGCCACATAGACCCGTGAATCGTCGGCCGCCATCCCCCATTGCACTCCGCCCAGCGCACCACCCACGCCGATGCGAGTCTGCCAGAGAACAGTGCCGTCGTTGTCAGGATCAAGGCCATGCACCACTCCCGATTTCTGGCCTACGATCAGCACCCGCTTTCCACCCGGCAGATCGCGCAGAATCGGCGAAGCCCCGATATCCACATCCGGTCCGTTCTTCTCCGGGCAATTCGCTTTGTTCGGACTCATGCACGCGAAATTCCACCCATCGTTTTCCGTCAGTTGCTTCACCCACTTCATCGCGCCGCTGTCCATATCGAAGGCAATCACCGCGTCCGTGTATTTGTTGGCCGGGTCGGAATAGCCGTTGCCCGTGCCCACAATCACCAGCCGCTGCCGCAAATCGAGAGTGGGAGAAAGCCAGACCGCCGCCCCCGCGGGACCATGCAACTGCACGCCCGCGGCGTTCTTCTTCGTTGGCTGCGGCGGATCGGGGATCGTGTACGATTTCCAGACCTGCTTTCCGCTTTCCACATCAATCGCCACAACGCTGCCACGGAACTTGCAGCATTCGTACTTCGCCGAACCGCCGGTGACCTCTTCGATGCTCGATACCGGCACATAGAGGCGAGAGCCATACATCTTCGGGGCTCCCGTG
>CALFYN010000648.1 GCA_937952345.1 uncultured Acidobacteriota bacterium | reverse complement strand
GGCAACGCGGGACGGATCACCTCGCCGAAGTGGCCGCAGCATCCGGTGGTGGAAGTGCGCGGGGGCGATTTCCGCTTCCATCCCATTCGCAATGTTGCGCAGCCGGCATCCGGTGCAACGCAATACGGGGCGACGTTCGACGATTGGGGGAACCGGTTCATCTCGCAAAACACGACGCATCTGCGCCATGTCGTGGTTCCGATGCAGTATCTGTTGCGGTCGCCGTTGCTGGATGTGGCTTCGGTGAACAACGATCCCTACGGCAAGCGGGAACGGTTGATGTGGCCGATCTCGCAGCCGGAGCAGTGGCGCGTCGAGCGGACGAAGATCCGGCAGCAGCGCTATGACGAGATGAAATCAGGCCGCAAGGAGCACCTGGCGGGGCACCTCACAGGTGCGACAGGCGGAACCGTATACAGTGGCGACGCATGGCCGGAATCCTATCGCGGAAACATCTTCACGGGGGATGTGAGCGGCAACCTGGTGAGGCGCGACATTCTGACGCCGGACGGAGTATCGTTTTCCGCCGCGCCGGCGAAGGAGGGCGTGGAGTTTCTCGCCTCCACGGATCAATGGTTTCGCCCGACAAACTTCGCCAATGCGCCGGACGGCACGCTGTACGTGACGGACATGTACCGGCAGACGATTGAGACTCCGCTCTCCATTCCTGAAGAATTGCAGAAGAGGCTGAAGCTGGATTTCTACCGCGGCGACGATATGGGGCGGATCTATCGCATTGTGCCCAACAATCCTCGGGTGAAGCGCGGGCTGAAGGTGAACCTGGGGCAGGCCTCGGCCGCGGAACTGGTGGCGCAGTTGGAGAATGCGAACGGGTGGCATCGCGATACGGCGCACCGGTTGATTTTGGAACGGCAGGATAAAGCCGCGGCGGCGCCGCTGCGGCAACTGGCGCAATCGACGCGCAATCCGGTGGCGCGCATGCATGCGCTGTGGTTGCTGGAAGGCATCGGGTCGTTGGAAGAGGCCGATGTTCTGACGGCGTTCAAAGATGCGCACGGCGGAATCCGCGAACATGCGATCCGCATCAGCGAATCGCTGCCGGCATCGGCGAAGCTGGAGCAGGCGCTGCTGGCGATGGTGAAGGACAGCGAGATTCGGGTGCGCTTCCAACTCGCATTCACGCTAGGCAACTATACGTCGGCGGCGGCACGGAACGGCATTGTGGCTCTGGCCGCCGCGCACGGGGACAATCACTGGTTCCACACGGCGACGCTGTCCTCAGCGGCCGGATGGCCGGGCGAGTACTTCGCGATGTTGCTGCAGCGGCCGGAATCGTCGTGGCAGCGGCCGGAGTTGCTGCGCTCCATCGGGAGTCTGATTGGCACGCGCAAGGAGCCGGCGGAGATCACGAAATTCCTGGCCGGGGCTGGGCGATTGAAGGATCCGGCGTCCGCGCTGCAAGGGCTGGCTCGTGGTCTGGATATGAGCCGTGCCGCCGCGCTGCCGATTCCGGAATCGACGCTGGCGCGGTTCCTGGCGGGCAAAGATACGACACGGCTGGCATGGTCAGTGGCGAGCCATTTCGCGGCGCCTTCGATTTTCGCGCGCGCGGCCAAGGAAGCTTTCGAGGAGGCGCGTCCCGTGGAGGATCGCGCCGCGGCCATTACAGCGCTGCGCGGGGCCGGGTTTGAAACGGCATTCCCCACGTTGAAGAAGGTGCTGGATACGAATGCGGCTGCCCCCCTGCAATCAGCGGCGGTGGATACGCTGAACACATTCCGGCAACCCGAGGCCGCGACAACGATACTGAACGCGTGGAAAGCATATCCGCCGGAAACGCGCCTGCGTGCGGCGACGGCGTTGCTGGCGCAGCGCGAACGGATCCCGCTGTT
>CALFYN010000647.1 GCA_937952345.1 uncultured Acidobacteriota bacterium | reverse complement strand
GGATCGAGGGCAACCGCCTTCTCTACCGCCGCCACCGCCTCCCGTAGCTTCCCTTGCGCCTGAAGCACCAACCCCAATTCATGCCACGCCGTGGCGCGATCCCCCGCCAGCGCAATCGCCCGTTGCAGCGTGACGGCCGCTTCCGCATGCTGCCCGGCGTGCCGCAAAGCCGCGCCCAGCTTCTCGCGCAGAAACGCCGACTTCGGATCCCGCCGCACCGCCTCGCGATACTGCGGCAGCGCCTTCCTCAGTTGCCCGCTCTCATTCCATGCCTCGGCGAGCCCCAGATGAAACTCCGCCCGCGCCGCGGGTTGTTTGGCCAGCGCCGCCGCCAGCCGTCCGATGCCTCCCGTCAGATTGCTGCGGTCAATGGTCTGCGCCAGCGCCAGATACAACTCGTTCTCCGCCGTGGCGGGCAGCTTCTCGGGGTAATACAGCACCACTTCGCCGCGATAGGCCTTGTCCCCGTCCTCATGCCGCTCACCGCGTTCGGCCAGCAAATCCCCCGCCGGCTTGTGCCGCTGGATCAGATGATCCGTCGCCAGCGAATGCACCACGTCTTCCGTGCGTCGCTTCGGCATATGGCAGTCGGCGCACCCGCTCCTCTCCGCATGCGCCGTCTTCGCATGGCAATTGCGGCAGGCCGCATCGTAATGCGCCACCGCCCGTTCGCCCCGCGGCACATCGTGCGGATTGTGGCAGCTCCGGCACTCCAACTTCCCGTTGCTCTCCAGGAAACACCGCGACTTGCGAATCCGGTACACCGCGTTCACAATCTCGAACTTGTCCTCACGCCCCATCCCCGGAGCATGATCGAAGAACAGCCACGCCGAACCCAGCGGCTCGCCCGGCTTGTAATCGAACGGACCCCGGTTATAGCGCGGCAGCGAGTTCGGCAGCGGAAAACTCGTGCTCTCCAGGTGGCATTGGATGCACACCTCCTCGCGGCGCTCGGCGGTCAGCCGCGCCGGATTCACAATCGCCTTCCGGATCTCCTCCTTCTTTGTTCCGGCCGCGCCCGCCAATTCCGCATGCCTGCGTCCCGGCCCGTGACAGCGCTGGCAATCGATGCCTTCCGGCAGCGGCTCCAGATACACAGGCTCGGCCAGCGGCTTCTCATGTCCCGCCGGGATGCGCGGATACCCGTTGTGGCAAAACATGCACTCATAGGCGATCTTGCGCCGGAACCCGTCGTGGTCCGGGCGGTCGAAGCCCGGATTCATCGCCCAATAACCGCCCTTTTCCGAATACCAACCCAAGGGCAGTTCCACCAGCGTGTTGCGCGCCGTCCGATGCAGGTAAGTGCGCGCATGGTTCCCTGAACCCATGATGTAGTCCACCTGCTTCTCCAGCGCGTTCACTTCGCGGCCCGCGGCATCCTTCTGGTGCCGCCGCTGGTAGAGCTTGCCTTCGCGCCACAGCGTGGTGAAGTAGCTTTCCGAAGGCTGGTGGTAGTAGGTCTCGCCTTTGATCTCGGGGGTGTTCCCCGCTGCCGGCTTGTAGAAAGCCCGGCCCATGCCGGTCTGCCGGTACGTCTCCCAGATCGCCCGGTGGCACCCCGCGCAGACCGCTGGATTGGCGTAGCCACTCTCCTGCACCGTCGATGGACTCTGCGCCGCCGTGTAGCCCGCCACGGCAAGCACTGCCAGCAAGAGCGCCGCCAGGGCGTGCCGCCGGGAGCCGGATTGCCTGCTGCGCGAAGACATGGTCCGAAAGGGGGCGGAAGGCCCTCATCATAGCATGCGTCCACATCGATTCGCACTTTTTTCGACGTTTGTTTTCTATCGCTTACCGCCGTCGGCCGGCAAACGCCACACATCCGCATGGTATTTCCTTGGAGTGAGGAACGTTAT
>CALFYN010000646.1 GCA_937952345.1 uncultured Acidobacteriota bacterium | reverse complement strand
GGTGCGGACGATGGAGCGAGGCCGGCTGGACGCGTTCGTGTATCCGACGTGGAGCAATGCGCCGCGGCTGATCGGCGATTTGAATACACCGCACGGAGACAACAACCAGTTCTTCTCCCCAGTGACAGGGTTTCCGGCGGTGACCGTACCGATGGGATACACGCGGGGAACGCTGCCCGCGGGGATGACGTTCTTCGGCAATGCGTGGACGGAAGCGAAGCTGCTCCGCTACGCGTATGCATACGAACAGGCAACGCGGCACAGGCGTCCTCCGGCCAGCACACCGCCGTTACGGTAGATCAGAAGTTGATGCGGGCGCTGACGACCATGATGCGATTGCCGTCGGAGGTGGCCGTGATTCTACCGAAATTCACGGAGTTGATATCCGTGTTCGGATTGCTGAAGTTGGGCTTGTTCAAGGCGCTGATAGCATCGCCGCGGAGTTCCATGGTGAGGCGCTCCGTCATGCGAATACGCTTGACGACGTTGAGATCGAATCGCACGGCGCCCGGCCCTTCGAAGAAACCAACGCCCATGGTGCCGGGGCTGCCGGGTTCGGCGTTGACCAGCAGCAGCCGGCCCGATGCATCGGCGATGGCCTGCATGGTGCTGGAAGCCTGGATGCCGTTGGCGGCGGTGATGCGCGCAACATAGGGATCGCGCACCTGCTGCAATCCGCTGAAATAGGATACGCCGCGTCCCGTGCGAACAATGGAGCCGAGGTTCTTCTGTAGATCGGCAGTGGCAGTAGCGGGCGTGCTGGCCGCGTTGAACGAATTGAAGGAAGCGCGCCCTGAGGTGATGGTGATGGGGTCTCCGCTGAACAGGTTGATGATGTTACCCACCTGCCAGCGCTCCAGCAGACGGGCCCAAAATCCGCGGGCATTACCGAAGAGCAGCTTGCCGGGGCCCATGGGCAGTTCGAAAGTCCCGCTGGTGCGGGCGACGTGCCTGCGGTGGAAGCCGAGGAGTTTCTTGTCGAGGCTGCGGTCACGGCTGCTGCGATAGCTGAGGTTCAGCGAATCGCCGTCGCCGTCCTCTTCGCCGAGCGCGTTACTGAAAGTGTAATTGCCCTGGAAGGTCCATCCGTTCGAGAAGCGCTTGGAAAACTCCAGTTGCAGGGAGTGGAACGAAGAATTGGCATAGTTGCCGGTGAGACGAGCGGAAGAGAACTGCGGGTTCGCGACGACGAAGTTTTCCGGCAATCCAGCACGGCGCAGCAGACCGCCACGCACGTTGGTGAACGCAGTGTTCGCATTGAGGTATTCGGCAAATGTGGCGACGTTGTTGCCGGCGAGGTAGCCTTGCCCGAGGCTGATGGCACGCAGCGCCGCCGATCCGCGGATGGTGGTTCCGTTCACCACTCCGAGGCCGGGGATGTTCAGTCCGTTGAAGATGCGATCGAGGAGCGGAGCATTGCCGCCCGCCTGCGTCACGAGGAAAGCATCGAGGATGCCGTTTTCGAAGATGTTGCGCTCATTGACATCCGCGCCACGCAGAAGCTTCGTCGCTTTGCTGCCGACATAGCGCGCTTCCACCACCATTCCCTTCCCCACTTCGCGTTGCAAGGTGGCATTCCAATTCTGGATGTACGGCGTGCGGAGTCCCTGATCGAATACGCGCACAATCTGCGAGCGGTCAGTGACGGGGATGGTGTCGAGCGGCACACCTTGGGGAGTCAATGGAAAGCGCACGCCGCGCATGTCGAGATAGGCGGCCTGGTTGTAAACGACGCGCTCGCGCAAGGCCGGCTGGTCTCCGCTCACGACATCCACCAGACGCAGCGATTGGCGCTCATAGGCGACACCATATCCGACCCGAAACACAGTCTTGCGCTGGAACCACGGCAAAGCCCAACTGAGGCCGATGGCGGGCGCGAAGTTGTTGTAATCCTCGTTGTAGAGTTTCGTGGATTGGTTCGCCGTGTTCGGGCCGATGAGATTGACGCGCGTGAGCGACCCGTTCAGGCGGCCGGGCTGGTAGAGATCGGCGAAGGTCGTACCGGAAAGGCCGAAGATGGATCCGGATCCGCCTTCCAGACTGGCAGTGCGCCCGTTGGGATCGTAGGGGACACCGTAATATTCCCAGCGCACGCCGATGTTCAAGGTGAGGTTCGGAGTGACCTTGAAGTCATCCTTAAAAAACATCGCCAGCTCTTTGCGTTTCCAGTGGCGGTATTTGTACATGCCGGGGACATATTCCGGATTTGCGCCGCCAGTGGCATTGAGTGCTTGCACGACACTGGCCACGGAGCCGGAGAGATCGTTGAGCATGTTGCGGGCGCTAGCCAGGTTCTGGCCGATGCCGGCGATGCGCTCCAGGTTGAGAACAGGCGTTCCTCCCGTACCGAAATTCACGCGCGGCATCACGTCGGAGGAGTTGAAGCTATTAGTGGAAGGGAAGCGCACATCGATGCCCCCCTTGAAAGCGTGCTTGCCGCGAATCCAGGTGACATTGTCGGAGAACTGATAGAACGGCGAGAAGAGGCGCACCGGATCGTCATCGGTGACCACCACACTGCTGACAAGATTGAACACCGGGATGTAGGAAGTGCTGCCCGCCTTGGGAAGAAAGTCCGCGTTCTCTTCCAACTCCCACGGGGCGAAGGCGCGGAAGTCCGGGCGCAACACGCCGATGCGAAATTCGTTCAACACGTTCGGCCGCAAGGTGGACAGCAGGGCGAGGGTGTGGAAATGATCCCGGCGTTTGATATTGCCGCCGGGAGCTTCGGGAAATTCCTGCTCATAGCGCGTATTGAACTCAAACTCATCTTCGATGTTGTAGGTGTAACTGAGGCGGTGGGAGGAATTGAAGACATGATCGAACTTGACGTTCCACACATCGAAGTTATCGATGCTGGATCGGCGCCAGGTGTAGCCCGCGGTGTTCAACCCATCGCCGGTACGAAAATTGTTGGGCAGCGGCATGACGCCGAACAGGCGCTGTACCGTACCGGTGGGATCGGCGGCGGCGCGGTTGGGATCCAACCCGAACAGCCGCACGCTCTGTAAGTCTCCGGTGGCGTTGCGAGGGCTGACTGGGTTGCCCAGCAGATCGACAGTGGGGCTGGAGGACTCGGCATTGCCATTGCGCACGCCCGGGAAAAAGCGGTAGATGCCCTGGCGCGCGGTTTCGGTATAGACGGTGCGAGTGATGGCGCTCTTGGCTCGGATGCGCTGCGCGTCGTACAGGAAGTGGAAAAAGGTTTTGTTCTTCACGATGGGTCCGCCGATGCGGCCGCCGAATTGATTGCGGATGAGGTTGTTGCGTGGGGAGATGGGATCGCCGGTGCGCGGGTCCGTGCCGCGTTGGTTGTTGAACCAGGTGTTCGCATTCAATACGGTGTTGCGGTGGAATTCAAACAAACTGCCGTGAAACTGATTTGTTCCGGAACGGGTGAGCATTTGAACCTGGCCGGAGCCGCGGCCGAACTCGGCGTCGGCGGGCGCGGTGATGACGCGAAACTCCTCGACGCGATCGACACTGGTGAACACCGGAGAAGAGACGCCGTTGTTGTTGCGCTGATCCTGCACATTGACGCCGTCGAGAGTCACGTTGACGGCCGCGATGCGCGATCCGGCGAAGTTGTCACCCAGTAAGCCGGCCTGCGTGTAGACCAGGCTCAGAGCGTTACGCGCGGGCAGCGGCAAATCGAGCACCTTCTGGCCACTCAACATGCCACCCACGCTGGCCGTGGCATAGCCGAGCAGGTTGGCATCCTCGGCCGTAACCTGGACGGATTCGGCTACCGCGCCCACCTCCATCTTGACGTTCAACTGCAGGCGCGCGCCGACTTCGAGTTGGATGCCGCTGTAGACGGCGCGCTTGAACCCTTCCTGTTCCGCGGTGAGGGTGTACGTGCCGGGTTGCAGGCCAGGAAACACATACACACCGGAGTCGTTGGTTTTACTTTCCTGCCGCACTCCCGTGGCGACGTTCTCCGCTACCACGGCAATGGCGGGCATGACGGCGCCACTCGTATCGGTCACCGTTCCGGAGAGCACCGCTTCCGAACTCTGCGCGGATAGGGTGCCGCAAATAAGAAGAAGGGCAGACGCGAGATTACCGATCATCACTAAAGACCCCATGAACCGATTGTCCGGTATTTTTTGAGTGCATGGAAAGGACGCCTCAGTTTACGAGTTCCGGATCCATCAATCGGTGGGAGAACCACGAGACGATATATACTGGCGTTATTCCAAGGTGAGTCAGGAGGTCAGATGCGAATAGCACGGTGGGCCATGTACGCGCTGTTGCTGGCGATGATGACGGATCGGTCAGCGGATGCGCAGATTCTCTACGGCGGTCTGGTGGGGAACGTGACGGACCAGACGGACGCCGGGATTCCGAATGCCAGGGTAACGATCCTGCACACAGCGACAGGAACAACAAGGGAGACGGTGGCGAATGAAGCCGGCCTTTTCCGGTTTCCGACCATCGCGCCAGGCACATACAACGTGACGGTACAGGCCGATGGCTTTCGCGCATTCAACCAGACAGGCGTGGAGGTAACGGCCAACAACCTGTCGCGCGTGAACGCACGATTGGAAGTAGGCGATGTAAACGAACGCGTGACCGTGGAAGCCAGTGCGGCCGCTCTGCAAACCGATCGCGCCGAAGTGCGCCACGAAGTGGACAAGGCGACGTTGGAAAACGTGCCGATCCCCGTTGGGCGAAATTACCAGATGCTGTTGGGGACGCTGCCCGGATTCACTCCGCCGCAGAATGCGCACTCCGTGCCGGCGAATCCGACGCGGTCCGTGCGCTACTCGGTGAACGGCACCAGCGACATGAACAACAACGTTCGTATCGACGGCGTCACTTCGTACAATCCGAACCTGCCGCACATGACGGGGATCAATCCGACACTGGAGGCAATCGAGGTGGTGAACGTAGTGACGAACTCCTTCGATGCCGAGCAGGGACTGGCCGGCGGGGCGGCGATCAATCTACAAATCAAATCGGGCGGCAACGATGTACACGGATCCGGATTCCTGCACCACTTCAATCAGAAACTGAGCGCGTACCCGTATTTCAGCGACCGGCGTGCGCAGCGTCCGAAGTACATCTACAACCAGGGTGGCGGGACCATCGGCGGGCCCATCAAGAAAAACAAGGCGTTCTTCTTTGTGAGCTATGAACGAACGTCGGAGCGGCAGAATGCGCAGCGCTACCTGGATGTGCCGACGGCCGAGATGCGCGTGGGCAATCTGAGCGGCTCACCAACCGCGATCTACGATCCGTTCACGGGCGCCAATTTCAACCCGGCCAATCAGAACGCTTTTGCGCGAGACCGCACACCGTTCCCGGGCAACATCATTCCACAGTCGCGATTTTCGGCGCCCAGCCGCAAGATTCTGGCGCTGCCCGATTGGTCGCTGCCGAATGCTCCGGGGCAGGGCGTGCTGGGCATCAATCTGAACTACCTCGCCGCGATTAACTACGCGTATGACCGCGACCAACTGGATGCGAAGACGAATTTCCAACTATCGGAAAAGTGGACCGCGTTCACACGCCTGAGCTATCTCAACTACACAACCGACAATCCGCCGCCCTTCGGACAACTCGCCGGGCCGGGCGTGCATCCTACGGATAACCGGCCGGGGAATGGGTTCGGAGCCACCTACTCCGGAACAGTCTCATCGACCTACCTGGTGACACCGACGTTCGTCATTGACGGCTACTATGGCGCGATGCTGCTGGATACGAATGCGCTGTTCCCGGATCTCGACAAGAACGTGGCGCGCGACGTATTGGGAATCCCAGGCACGAACGGCGCCACGACGTTCGCCGGCGGGATGGTACGCATGCCGATCGACGGTTTCTCCACGCTCGGAAATGAGAACAACTCGCCGTTCTTCGGGCGCGATTACCAGTATCAGTACGTGGCGAACGGCAACCTCACACGCGGCAGGCACGAGATTCGCTTCGGGACGGACATGTATCAACTGCACCTCAACCAGGGCGTGGCCAACGCAGCCGGAGCAGTGGGAGGACCGGCGGGCGGCTTCAATTTCCGCAACGCAACGACGACATTGCGCGGCGGCCCGGC
>CALFYN010000645.1 GCA_937952345.1 uncultured Acidobacteriota bacterium | reverse complement strand
GGTTACTGTCACAACCACAACCCCCACCCCGATGCGCACGGGCAACAATCAGGTGTCTGCATCGAGCTCAATGTATCCGACTCAAATTTATGGCAATTGGACGGTTCACATCACCGTTACGCTGCAATTCGCAACGCAAGTCAACGGCCCTTATTCCAATGTGGCATCCTGGATGGGGACCAGAAACTGGTCCGAAGGCCCAACGCCACTCGGTGTTCCAAGTTCGGTTACAGTCTCCGTCAATCAGACTCTCGAGCCACGAGGCACTGGCTTCTACCGCACAGTAACCTTCGTCGAAGGCTTGGCGACTAGTTCTAATTGCAATGGGCAACTGGTTGCTGCGTCGGGGAGCCCGCGGTATTCTGCAGTTCTGCAAGTTCAACGGCCTGCCCGGCCGGACTATATGACGGGATTTACCTCGACGCTGTGGTTCCTTGGCCCCGGGGTGCAAGCGAACGGAGCTTATTCAGCCATCACGCAGTTCCGGCCCGGCGCGACCAACGGCGCGGTCGGCACACCCCAATTTGTCGTAGTAGCCGGATCCGACAAGTTGGCTTTGAGTTGTACGACCTGCACAAATCCTCAGGCTACTGCCCTGGCGGCAAGTGGAGGGTGCAGCGTCTACGACGTGGTAGTACAAACCAGCTATGGTGGATTTCTCTCAGAGCCTTTTTTCCTGTTCATTAACAGGCCATGGAACACGGCCGCAACGTGGGACGTTTTCGACTCCAACGCTTGGTGGATCAAGAGCGACCCTTTCGGTAGTGGATATGAGACAAGGGTTAATTACACAGTGCACGGCTTGTGCGTGACGGACCCTGCCATGAATTTCTTCGATCTAAATGAATGGGTGGGCCCGCTCATCCGAGATCCCTACCCATCGTCAAACTGGCCGTATCCGCAAACGGGAGGCAAGTTCGTCGATGACGTCACAGCTACTGACTATGTCAGAGCCACCGGTGATCCCAACACGGAGTGTGATGGTAACCCCTGCGTTCCTGCGTTCAGTAACCCAGGGGTCGGACCACACATTTGGGTTGATTACCTCCCTCAATGGATATTCATTGGCCATCCCAGTTCCGGGGCCGGCGTCCGAGTTCAAACGGCTTCTATCCAGCGATACTCCGATTCGGCATGGCTAGCGGACATTGTGAATCCAGCACCTCAGTAAGGAACATCAACATGTTTGAGATTTGTAAGTTAACAGCGATGCTGCTTGTGCTTTTCCTCGCACTAGCCAATACGGCTGACGCCACCTTCATGGCGGTCCGGTCGATCAGCAAGCTGACAGTTGAAGCCGACGCAATAGTGATTGGGTCGGCTCAAGCAATCGTCACCGCAGGTGGCGCAACGGCGAACATCCAGGTTGGCCGAGTAATAAAGGGATCGCTGTCGAATAGCGCAATCCCCGCCGTGTGGCGAGCGCAAGCCACCGGAGGATTCCGGCAAAGGGGGGCACAAAGCGGGCACGGCATTTTCTTCCTCACACGCAGTGCCAGCGGGCCTTGGTCCATTCTCCCGGTCTTTGACGGCGCAATGATGTTCGATGACGTTTATATAAAGACATCTGTTGACGCCCCACAGAGCGCAAGGGCCACGGTCCAAGCTAGCCTACCGTCTAACCCGACTGCGATGGATCAAGTGCTGGCCGAACTCGTGTTGAAACTGGAGACCACGTCCAAGACGAGCCATGACCTCGTCCGGACATTTCGCGACAACCGCTCGCCAGTGCTTCTCAGCGCTTTCAATCGACTCCGAGTACACCAGGATCCCGTCATGAGATCGATCGGCATGCAAGGGATACTAGCAACTGGCGATCCATCGGCTATTGCCTTTGTGCGCCAGAATTACTCTTCGCTCTCCTCCTCCAACGGCTGGCGTCGGATAGTGGATGAAATCAAGTTCTATTACCTCAACACATCCCCCGAAGCAATTCAGGTGTTGGGCCAAATGGCAGTCGATTCGAAGACAGGCGATGACCTCCGCATTGCCGCAACAGCTGCGCTTGCCCGCATGCATACGCAGCCAACGCTCTCCTACCTCGCACAGCTACTCGGTGATCCGAATCCGGCAATTCGAGAGGTTGCCTGCGGAGGAATGGGGAGCTTTGCCAACAACACCCCCATCGGCTCACACCAACCCGCCGCGGGAGACTGGCCGTACAGATCGCAGGAAACAATAGCCCACGCGGGCTACAGCGCCGGCAACGCCGCCTTCTGGAAAGCATGGTGGAGCCAGCACAAAAACACGCTCAGCCGTTAATCGCCCAGCAACCCCCTACAACGGCAGAATCTCTTCCCGGTCCGGATCAAACTTAATCCGTCTCTTCTGCAAATACGCAATGTTCGCCAAATGCGAAGCCTGCGCCGACCGGTGCCCGATCCACACATCCCCATTCGGCAACTTCCGCGACTTCACGCAATCCAGGAAGTTCGCCACGTGCTCAATCGTCTGCTCCTTCGGAGCCTTCACCACCACCGGCTGCGCGCCCTTCTCCGCCGACAGAAACTCGAAGCTCCCGCGCGTAATCAGCAGCTTCCCTTCCGTCCCGCACATCTCCACAGCCGCGCCCTTGATCCCCGGCGACAATGTCGCTTCAAACGTCGCCACCCAACCCGCCGGATACTCCAGCAGTGCATTGATCGTATCCGGAGCCGTCCGCCCATCGGGGTACGCATACACGCCCCCCGCCGCCACCGCCGACGTCGGATTGTCCTGATCCATGAACATATGCACCACATCAATCCAGTGCGTGAACAGATCCGTCACCTGCCCGCCGCCGAAATCCAAATACGCGCGGAAATTCCAGTACTGCTGCGGATCGTAATCCCGCCACTTCACCGGACCCAGGAACCGCGCCCAATCCAGATTCGACGGCTTCTGCCGCATCGTCTCCGGAGCCTTCTGCAAATGCGCCCCATTCCCATGCCACCACGTCCGCGCCAGCGTAATCTTCCCCAGCCGCCCCGATTTGATGTACTCTTCCTTCGCCTGCTTGTAATGCGTCCCCGAGCGCTGCTGCATCCCCACCTGGCAGATGCGGTTATTCACCCGCGCCGCCTTCACAATCTCCGGCCCTTCTTCAATTTTCAGCGTCAGCGGCTTCTCGCAGTACACATCCTTGCCCGCATTCAACGCATCAATCGCGCACCCCGCATGCCAGTGATCCGGAGTCGCAATCAGCACCGCATCCAGTTCTTTATGCTCCAGCAGCTTCCGGTGATCCGCGAATCCCTTCGCGTTCGGAGCCTTCTGCATCGCCCGGTCCACGCGCGACGCATACACGTCGCAGACCGCGGTCACGGCCACTTCCTGATTGCCCGCGAACACGCCCATCACGTGCACGCCGCGGCCTCCGCACCCCACCAATCCCAGGTTCACTTTGTCATTGGCGCCGAGGATACGCGAGTACGAGGCCGCGCTCCAAGCGATGGCTGCCGTCCCGGCCGAGCGGAACAGGTCTCTGCGGGCGAGCTGAGCATTCTGCATAAATGGCATTATATACTTCACAAGGAACGACACTCCACCGAGGAGGCTACTCGAGATGAACCGCCGCTATTTACTTCCATCGCTCGCCGCGGGCGTAACCGCAACGCGCAAAGCCGTCGCAGCCACGGACAAAATCAACCTCGCCGTCATTGGCGTACGCGGGCGCGGGCGCTCCATCGCCGGCAGCCTCGCCGCCATGCCGCAGGCCAACTTCGTCGCTCTCTGCGATGTCGATGAATCGGTCTACGACCGCTGCGCCACCGCCGTTGCCGAAAAGAAAGGCGCGAAGCCTCCTTACATTAAGGACCTCCGCAAGGTCCTCGACGACAAATCCATCGACGCCGTCTTCATCGCCACGCCCGATCACTGGCACGCCCCCGCCACCATCCTCGCCTGCCAGGCCGGCAAAGACGTGTACGTCGAAAAGCCCGCCTCGCACAATCTCCGCGAAGGCCGCCTCATGGTGGAAGCCGCGCGCAAGCACAACCGCATCGTCCAACTCGGCACGCAATCCCGCAGCCGCCCTTCCACCATGCGCGCCATCGAGCACGTCCGCTCCGGCCGCATCGGCAAGGCCATTATGGCCAAAGCCTGGAACGTGCAACTCCGCGACAACATCGGCCATAAAGAAGATGGACCCGTCCCCGCCGGCCTCGACTACGACACCTGGATCGGCCCCGCCACACCCATGCCCTTCAACGAAAATCGCTTTCACTACAAGTGGCATTGGCATTGGAATTTCGGCACCGGCGACGCAGGCAACGATGGAGTCCACCAGATGGACATCGCCCGTTGGGCGCTCGGCGTCGATGTCCCTAACCGCGTCTCCGGCATGGCCCGCAAGATGTTCTTCGATGACGATCAGCAAACCCCCGACACGATGAACATCACCTACGAATTTGGGGACAAAGCACTCATCTTCGAAATGCGCATCTGGAATCCCTACGGCCTCGAAGGCCAGGACAACGGTGTCGCCGTCTACGGCACCGAAGGCATGCTGCAAGTCGGCCGCTGGAACCGCACCTGGGGATTTCGCATCTACGACAAGAAGGGCACGCTCGTGCAGGACGAGTCGAACGGCCGCGACCCCGAAGAAATCTGGCACTTCCAGAACTTCTTCGATTCCGTCATCAGCCGCAAGCGCCCCAACGCCGACATCGAAACCGGCCACCAATCCACCATGCTCTGCCACCTCGGCAACATCGTCGGACGCACCGGCCGCAATCTCACCTTCGACGCCGCAAAGGAAACCATCCTCAACGACTCCGGCGCCGCACGTCTTCTCACGCGCGACTATCGCAAGCACTGGTCCACGCCCCGTGCTACGTAGAACATTTCTTCTCGCCGCTGTTTCGGCCGCCCGCCGCGAAAACGGCCGCATCGACTTCGCCGAAGGCGCCAGCCCCATCACCTCCCTCCACTACGCCGAGAAGTGGGACAAGCCGTTCCTGTATCCGCTCCGCACCTCAAAGGGCCAGATCATCTCCCGTGGCTGGCCCGTCGATCCCCGCCCCGGCGAACAGGAAGACCACGCCTGGCACCGCGGCATCTTCTGGGGCCACGGCGACATCTCCAAACACGACTTCTGGCGCGAACAAGGCCGCCAGAAAACCAGCACCCT
>CALFYN010000644.1 GCA_937952345.1 uncultured Acidobacteriota bacterium | reverse complement strand
AGACGGAGGCGAGCTGGGCAGCCGCGGTCACGGTGGCGCCTGCGGCGAGGGCCTGGAGGACCGTGATCTGAGCGGGGGTAAAGGGTTTCATACCTGGTCCGAGGATACGTCTGCGGGTTTGCGCGGCGGCCTCGACGGTGGTTGGGGCGGGTTGGGAGGTGATTTGTTTTGTGGGAGTTGGGGGGGGCGGATTTTTTTTCGAGTGGTGTGAATCCCCTTATCGGCTGCCGGCCTGAGTGGTCCACGTCATCGAATATCGAAACACCGGGCATTCTCCATTGTGTTTACCCTCACCAGGAAATCGAAATAGTACAACCCCACGTCCCGCGGAGCGTTAGTGTCATCATAATTCGAAAGCCTGGCAACGCTGCCTGGAGGCGCTGCTATCACCCACTCGGTTTCGCTGTCCCGTGTAATCCTCGCCTGTGAGGTTCCCTTTGCGGAGATTCCGGCGCGCGGAGAGAATAATCCCATGACCCATGGTCCCATTTGCAGTACGTATTGATGTCCACTTGAGAAGACCCACATCTCGATCCGATCGCTAAGGACGGTTTGACCGACTGGGATCTGAGTGAAGGTCACGAGCGTGTTCCCTTCGCGTTTCCAGAACGCATGAAACCGACCGACCGGATCATTCACAATCCCAAGTCTGTGGGCGCCACCGCCTGGAACGGGGTGATCGAGGTCAAATTTGAGGGATCGAAGTTGCGGTGCAGTTGCCGCCGGATCAGGCTTGTTCCTCAGCCCGTCCGTGTGCCGCCAGGCCCAAACGGACAATGCGCCGCGAGCCTGGACGCGCGCCTCGTCCTGTCCTTCGACATATGGACCTTTCCCATCGCTTGCAAGGGCATGCCCATTTTCCACTACAGCCCGGACTGCGAAGCATTTCGGGTTTGTATAAACGGCTTGGCCAAGTGTGCACTGAACGGACGCAGTGAACGCAATAACCGTGGCGAGTGCCAATGGAATCCTGTTGGTACAAATGACAGCATGCCAACATTCTTTTCTCCATCTTGACATTCCCGTAATTATACAGCCGGAATAACATGACTGGAAGAGGCCAGCCGGGGGGCTGGCCGCGGGACAGGGGTCCCGCCCCACGCCGCAGTGTTTCAAATTGGGTCAGAAAGAAATGGCTGGAAGAAATTACCGGATTTCATATTGGGACGATGGAGGACGAAGGTACTACAAATCAATCACTTAGAGTTTGGCCCGGGACTTGCAATGGATAAGGCGTATGAAAAAAAGGAAAGGCTCAAGGAACGAAGGTTGTCTCTCTCCTAGAATCCCACAGCAGTAAGTCCAACCCCTGCGATTTCCAGCCTTTACACCTTCCAAAGACCCCACCCAACCAGTTCCTTGAGCCCAAACTTCTCACTTCGGCAGAGAAGTTTGGGTAGGCAAGAGTTTGCCAATAGCGGCGGAAAATTATCGGCGATGGGTTGCAGTTTTTGCGCAGTGCGTTCATGGGGTTCGTGCAAGACTTCCGCGGTGGACCTGGGTCCGGCTCTCCCCGATGGGCCAAGCTGCGAGGTTTAAGACACCCGGGACCTTATATATAGATTGCCTTGAGCTCATGTACGGGGATATGATTTGCCCATGAACACGCTTCGGGTTTTTCTGCACCTCTTTCTTTTCGCGTCTCTCCTGTTTGGCCAGGCTACGGAAGGCACCATTCTCGGTTCGATCTCCGACCCGACCGGCGCAGCGGTTCCGAATGCGCCTGTCCGAGTGACCAACACAGGTACAGGGGCGGTGCGCTCCACGACAACCAACGATGCCGGCGAATACACGGTCACGAATCTTCCGCTGGGCGAATACGCGGTGAGCGCGGAAGTATCGGGATTCAAGAAGGCGGTGCACCCGCCGGTGCCGATTACGGTGAAGGCGCGCGTGCGCGTGGATTTGCGGCTGGAGGTGGGAGAGACGTCGCAGAGCGTGGAGGTGACGGTGGCGACGCCGCTGATCAAGACGGACACGGCGGAAGTTGGGGGTGTTGTGTCGCGGCAGGTGTTGCAGGATGTGCCGGTATTCGGCAGGAATTTTCTGGCGCTGGCAGCGCTGGTGCCGGGGACGACGAACGGGCCGCCGGCGAGCCGGCAGCGGGATTTTTCGGGCGCTTCGGTGAATGTGGGCGGGGCGTCGGCGGAAGCGAACAACTTCATTATTGACGGCATCTCGAACAATATGGAGTTTTCAGGGGCGATGGGCGTGGTTCCGGCGATTGACGCGATTCAGGAATTCGCGATCCAGACGAGCCAGTACTCGGCGGAGTTCGGGCGCTCGGGCGGGGGCATTGTGAACCTGGGGATCAAGTCGGGGACGAACGACTGGCATGGGTTCGCTTACGATTACCTGCGGAATGACAAGTTCGACGCGCGGCCGTTCGATTTCACGTTCACGAATCAGCCGAAGCAACCGCTGCGGCGCAATCAGTTCGGCGGGGGATTGGGGATGCCGATCATCAAGAACCGGGTGTTTTTGTTTGGGAATTACGAGGGGATTCGCAATCCGAGCGCAAGCATCAGCAGCTACATCATGTCGACGGCCGAGGAGAGGCAGGGGGATTTTTCGACTTCGAACATTATCTATGCGGACCCGGCGACGGCGCGGCCGGATCCGTCGAATGCTCTGGGGATACGGACGCCGTTCCCGGGCAACCGCGTTCCGTCGTCGCGCATTGACCCGATGACGACGCGGATGCTGAGCTTTTTTCCGCTGCCCAATTTCCGGGATCCGAATCCGAACGTGCGGAACAACTACCTGGTTGCGCAGCAAGCCGAAGATAATCTGGACTCGTTTAACTTCAAGGGCGATGGGGTCATCAATGACCGCAATTCGGTGACGGCGCGCATCTCGCAGCAGCGGGGCGGACGGCGGCGGTCGTTCTGGATGCCGGAGGACCGGTTGGGAGGCAAAGCATCGCTGGACGCCACCAATACGGGGCTGACGTTCACGCATGTGTTTTCACCGATGCTGGTGAATGAAGCGCGGGCGGGGTATAACTACCTGCGGTTTGGGAATGAAATGCTGAATGACGAGAACGTGATGGATGAATTTCGGATTCCGGGGTGGAATACGGTTTCGTTCGCGCGCGGGTTTCCGGCGTACAGCATCCGCAATTATACGGCGACATCGATCATCCGGCCGATTGCGAGCGTGCCGACGCCGTTCTTCCTGGTGGAGCATTCGTGGCAGTTCATGGACAATCTGAGCTGGCAGCGGGGGAAGCATTCGCTGAAATTCGGGGTGGAGGCGGGGCGCATCGCGAACAACCGGTTTCAGGGACGCAACGGCGGGGGGTCGCTGAGTTATGACGGGACGTATTCGACGCCGCGTGTTGGGGCGGCGCTGGAGCCGCTGCGGACGGGGATGACGGACGCACTGCTGAATCAGGCGCGCGGATTTTCGACGAACTACCAGTTTGACGGGGTGCGGATCCGGTCGACGCGGTGGAGCGCGTTCGTGCAGGACGATTTCCGGGTGAGCCCGAAGCTGACGTTGAATCTGGGGTTGCGGTGGGAATACTTCAGCCCGTGGAAGGAAGAACAAGACCGGCTGCTGAACTTTGATTTACGGACCGGGGAGCGGCTGCTGGCGGAGAGCACGCGGCCGATTATCCGGGATCTGATCGGGATTCCGAATGGCAATATGCCGGTGGGATGGCGCTACACGAACAACGATGAGATCCTGCCGGCGCCCAACCGGAAGAACTTCTCGCCACGGTTTGGCTTTGCGTATAACGCGGGGCGGAGCGTGGTGTTCCGCGGGGGCTACGGGATTTTTTACGCGGCGACGGTGAGCAACAATTTCAACAATGCGGGGACGGATGGGAGTCCGTTTTTCTTTGATTTCGCGCTGGCGAGCGAGTTGAACCGTTCGATTCTGCCACGGGAAGGATTTCCGGCGGGCGGGGCTGGGGGCGCGTTCGCGGCGCGGACGTTCAGCGCCTACTATGGTCCGCTGACACGGCCGGATCCGTACACGCAGAAGTGGAATTTCAATGTTCAGTGGAACCCGATCCGGAAGACGGCCATCGAGGTTGGTTATAGCGGGCAGCGGGCGTTGCGATTCTCGACGCTGTCGTATGGCAATTCGCCGGAGCCGGGTCCGGGGGCGGTGCAGGACCGGCGTCCGTATCCGAATGTGGGGTCGTTCCTGGCCTACCTGCCGGTGAATGATTCCAACTATAACGGACTGGAAATCACGGTAAAGCAGCAGGAATTCAAGGGGCTTTATTTCCAGAGCGCGTTTACGTTCTCGAAGTCGATGGCGTACACGACGGGTACGGATGGAGGTGTGCTGGCGAATCCTTACGATTTCCGGTATGACTACGGCCTGGCGAATTACGACTTCCGGAAACGGTGGGTATCGGCGGTATCGTGGAAACCGCAGTACGGGCAGAACTGGAATCCGGTGATGCGCGCGGTGATGGCGGGATGGGAGACATCGAGCTTGTTGACGCTGCAAGGCGGATTCCCATTCACGGTGGGCGTGAGCGGTCCGCAGTTGAACAATGGCGCGGGGGCGAACCGGGCGAACCTGGTGGGGGATTGGAAGCTGGGCTCGGACGCGAACCGCGACCGGTGGTTCAATACGGCGGCGTTCAGCGCACCGCCGAATTTCGTTTGGGGTGCGCAGGGCAAGAATATGCTGCGGACGCCGGGCCTGGCGCAACTGGATTTTTCGTTCCAGAAGATTTTCCCTGTCGCGGAACGGAAACGGATCACGTTGCGAATGGAATCGCAGAATTTTCTGAATCGGGTGCAACTGGGGGCTCCGGCGGCAACGCTGGGATCGCCGAATTTCGGGGTGATCCGCAGTCTGCAGGCGGGTCCGCGGAATATTCAATTAGTGGGACGGTTTGATTTTTAGTGCCATGACGAGACGCCAACTGTTTGCATTGACTGGCGCCGCGGCCCTGCCGGCGCGCGGGGCGGAGACGATTGCGCTGGGTTCGCGGCGGGAGCTGTTCGTGGACCGCTATCTGATCGAGCGGCTGAGCGGGGCTGCGATGCGGCTGCAGACTCCTCGGCGGGAGGATGACGCGATTGTTCTGGACAAGCCGTGGGAAGGCCAGTTCTCGAACTACGTCACGGTGATCCGCGATGCGGGCGAATACCGGCTGTACTATCGCGGGATTCCGGAATCGGGCAAGGATCTGACGAGTGCGGAATCGACGTGCTATGCGGTATCGAAGGATGGCAAGCACTTCACGCGGCCGGATCTGGGGTTGCATGAATACCGGGGCAGCCGGAAGAACAATCTGATTCTGGCAAACCTGGCACCGTATACGAGCAACTTCAGTCCGGTGCTGGATACGCGTCCGGGCGTGCCGGCGGAGCAGCGGTACAAGGCGCTGGCGGGGACGCGGGACACAGGGCTGGTGGCGTTTCAATCGGCGGATGGGATCCGGTGGAAGAAGATGCGCGAGGAAGCGGTGTTCCGCGCGGGGGTCTTCGATTCACAGAATCTGGCGTTCTGGTCGGAGACGGAGCAGAAGTATGTGATGTACTTCCGCACGTTCAAGCGGTTCAACGGGCGTGGCGTGCGGTGGATCAGCCGGACGACGAGCGATGATTTCGTGAATTGGGCTGCGCCAGAGGACATGACGTTCGGGGATGCTCCGCCGGAGCACATGTATGTGAATCAGACGCATCCTTATTATCGTGCTCCGCATATTTATATTGCGCTGGCAGCGCGGTTCATGCCGGGGCGGCAGGTGATGACGGACGAGGAAGCGCGGGCACTGGGGGTGAATCCGGGGTATTACAAGGATTGCGCCGATGCGGTGCTGCTGACTTCGCGCGGGGGAACGGCGTACGACCGGACGTTTATGGAGGCGTTCCTGCGTCCGGGGCTGGGCGTGGAGAACTGGGTATCGCGGAATAATTACCCGGCGTTAAATACGGTGGAGACGGGAAAAGACGAAATTTCTTTTTATACGCTGAGCAATTACGGGCAGCCGGGGACGCATCTGCGGCGCTACTCGCTACCGATGGACCGGTTCGCGTCGATTGGGGCGGGGTACGGCGGAGGCGAGGCGCTGACGAAAGCGCTGACGTTCCAGGGATCGCGGCTGATGCTGAATTATTCGACCTCGGCACCGGGCGGCATCCGCACGGAGGTGCAGGAGGAGAACGGCAAGCCGATTCCCGGGTTTACGCTGGAGGACAGCGTGGAGATGATCGGGGATCAGATTGAGCGGGCAGTACGGTGGAAGGCGGGGTCCGATTTGGGGGCGCTGGCGGGTCGGGCGGTGCGGCTGCGGTTCGTGATGAAGGACGCGGATATTTATGCGCTGCGGTTCGCGTAGCGGCTATACGGCTTTGTCCTTGGCGTAGCAGACGGGGGCAATCGGGCAATTGGCGCAACGTGGCTTGCGGGCGACGCAGATGTTGCGGCCAAAGTGGATTAATTGGTGGCTGAAGAGAATCCAGCGGGATTGCGGCAATAATTTCATTAAATCCTGTTCGATTTTGACAGGGTCTTGCTGTTTGGTGAGATCGAGGCGGTTGGCGATGCGCTGGACGTGGGTATCGACGACGACTCCGGCGGCGATTCCGAAGGCGGTGCCGAGGACGACGTTGGCGGTTTTGCGGGCCGCTCCGGGGATGGTCAGCATCTCGTCCATGGTGCGGGGGATGACGCCGCCGAAGTGTTGCTGGACGCGTTTGGCGGCTCCGATGATGGACTTCGCCTTGTTGTTGAAGAAGCCGGTGGAGCGGATGTCCTGGGCGAGTTCGTCCTGGCTGACGGCGGCGAAATCGTCGATGGTGGGATATTTGGCGAATAAGCCTGGAGTGACCTTGTTGACGCGTTCATCGGTGCATTGCGCCGAGAGGATGGTGGCGACGAGCAACTGCCATGCGTTTTCGTGGTGCAAGGCGCAGGTGACGTTAGGGTAGAGGTGGTCGAGTCCGGCGAGAATGGTGTCCAGGCGGGCTTTGCGGTCTGCTGCTGTTTTGGGCTTCGGCAATGCCCTAAAATAACACATTGCGCGAGAAACTCATTCTGATGGCGGCGGCCGCGGTGGCGTTTGGCGCGGCGCTGGCGGGGCCTTTTCAATTCGACGATTTCGCGCTGCTGGGGGATGCGGCGGTGACGTCTGTGGATGGGTGGTGGCAATGCTGGCTTCCGCTGCAGACACGGCCGCTGACGTGGTTCACGTACTGGGTTAACTTTCAACTGCACGGCGGCGCTCCGTTTGGGTTTCACCTTTTTAGCCTGCTGATTCATCTGGGTTCGGTGGCGATGGCGCATCGCGTGCTGGTGCGGGTGGTTCCGGGGCCTGTGGCATTCGTGGCGGTGGGGGTGTTTGCGGTGCATCCGATCCAGGCGGAGGCGGTGAGCTATATCTTTGACCGGGGAACGCTGCTGATGGCTTTTTTCTGCCTTGTTTCGCTGGATTTCTGGTTGCGGGGCAGGCACTGGCTGGCGGCGGTGTGGTTTGTGCCGGCGCTGCTGTCGAAGGAGGAGTGCGTCGCGTTTCCGCTGTTTTATGTGTTGCTGCACGTGACGAGGCGGGGCGGGCGTGACGAATGGGGGCCGATTGCAGTGATGCTGGCGAGTTCGGTTGCGGCGGGGGTGCGGGTGTTGATGGCTACGTCGGTTGTCGCCGGTTCGGGCGCGGGTGTGCAGGCTGGGGTCGGCGCTTGGGAATATTTCCAGACGCAGGGAGTGGTTGTGTGGCGCTATCTGCGGCTGCTGGTGGCTCCGTTCGGATTTTCGATTGAGGCGCCGGTTTCGGTGACGACGGGTGTTTTTGCGATGGTGGGATGGGCGGCGGTGGGAGCGCTGTGCGTGTTGGCTTGGCGGCATCGCGCGGGGGCGGGGTTATGGGGACTGGCGGCGATGGTGTGGATTGCGCCGAGTTCGACATTTCTGCCGGCGGCGGATCTGGCGGCGGACCGGCGGATGTACCTGCCGGTGCTGGCGCTTGGCGTGGTGCTGGGGTACTTGCTGCATCAGCGCCCGCGCTGGGTGTTGGTGGGTTTGATGATGGTGTGGATTCCGATTTCGGTGCGGCAGGCGTTTGTCTGGACGAGCCCGCAGCGGCTGTGGGGAGAGGCGCTGCACTTTGCGCCGGACAAGGTGCGGCCGCGGATTCAGCTTTCGCGCGTGCTGGAGAATCCGGCGGAGCGGATGGCGCTGTTGGCGGAGGCGGAAAGTCTTGCACCCGAGGACGCGGGGGTCGCATCCGAACAAGGGAGAGTGTTGCTTGAAGCGGGGAATCCAGCGCAAGCGCTGGGAGCTTTTGGACGGGCGCTGGCATTGACGCCCAATGATCCACTGGCGATGAACAACCGGGGAGTGGCGCTCTCACAGATGCAGCAGCATGATGCGGCGCGCGCCGATTTTTTGCGTGCGCTGGAGAGGGATCCATGTCTCTTCGACGCGAGATACAACCTGCGGAAACTGGGAGTGGAGAGCACTCCGCCGCGGCATTGCCGATACACACCGGAACAGAAGCGCCTACTGGGGCAACCGCAATGACGGCATTTACTCTGCGATGCCAGATGATGGCTCCGGTTTCGATACGGGAGGCGTTCGCGGTTTTTGAAGATCCGCGGAATCTGGCGCGGATTACTCCGCCGTGGCTGAACTTCCAGATTGTGACGCCGGACCCGCGGATGGCGAAGGGCGCGGAGTTCGACTATATCTTCCGCTGGAACGGGCTGCCATTGAAGTGGAAGACGCTGATTTCGGAGTACGAGCCGCCGTTCTATTTCGTGGATGAGATGTTGAAGGGGCCGTATGTGTACTGGAAGCACCGGCACACGTTCCACCCGGGCGAAGAGGGCACGGTGGTGACGGATGAAGTGGACTACATGCTGCCGCTGGGTCGGATGGGGGCATTGGCGCACCGGCTGATGGTGGGGCATCAGTTGAAGGAGATTTTCCGCTACCGGCAGCTTT
>CALFYN010000643.1 GCA_937952345.1 uncultured Acidobacteriota bacterium | reverse complement strand
CGGCAAGAACATCACCCGTAACTGGCCCATGAAGGAAGTGGCCGGGGAAACCAAAGACCACCCCCATCACCGCGGCGTCTGGTTCAACCACGGCGACGTGAACAAAATCGACTTCTGGAGCAGCGATCCGCTCGCCCGCAATGACAATGGCTCCAAGATCGCTGTGAAGAAGATCCGCCAGGCCAAGGGCGGCAAGAAGGGCATCATCGCCGGGGACTTCGATTGGACGGATAAGAGTGGCGCCGTCCTCCTCCACGAAGCCCGCACCATGACCTTCTCCGCGGAAGGGGATAAGCGCTTCGTCGATTTCGACATCAAGCTGACCGCGGCGCAGCCCGTCAAGTTCGGTGATACCAAGGAAGGCAGCTTCGGGATTCGCTTGGCCGATCCACTCAAGGAACAACGCGCCAGCGGCAAGATGACCAACGCCGAGGGTATGGTGGGCGAGAAAGCCGTCTGGGGAAAACCATCTCCATGGGTGGATTATGCCGGCACGCTCGAAGGCGAGCAACTCGGCGTCACCATCATGGACCACCCCTCCAACCCCGGCCATCCCACGCACTGGCATTCTCGCGCTTACGGCCTTTTTGCCGCGAACATCTTCGGTCTCCACGATTTCTACAACGACAAGACCAAGGACGGTAGCGTCTCCCTGAAACAGGGCGGCACACTGCGCTTCCGCTACCGCGTCATGGTTCACCCGGGCGACACCGCTTCCAACGACATCGCCGGCGAGTACAAGAAATTCGCCGCGATGAAATAGCCGGGCTATTCCTGGCGTAACGTCACATTCGGAGATTGCCGTCCTGCGCGCCAGGCCGGCAGCAGACTGGCAATCCATGCCACCAGCAGGAACGAGCCTACGCTCAATACGTACGTAGCTGCGTCGCGCGGCGACACGTGAAAGAGAAACCGCCGTAGCGAGCCGCCGATCGCCAACGCCGCGATCACGCCCGCCGCAAGTCCGATCGCCACAGGCTGCAATGCGCTTGCCGCCACCCATTTCCGAATCTCCGCCGGCGTTGCACCGAGGGCCATCCGGATCCCGATCTCCCGCATCCGCTGCGCCACCCGGAACGCCGTCACGCTGTAAATTCCGAAAGCCGCCAGCAGGAACGCCAGCAATCCAAAGCCCGAGAACAGGCGGCTGCGAAATCGTGGCTGCTCCATCGTCCGGGCGATGCGCTGCTCCATCGTGCTGATCCCATACACCGGAGTCGAACGGTCGAAGGCCACCATCCTTGCCTCTAGCGCCCCGGCCAGTTGCTCCGGCTCCAAGCGGGTTCCAATCAGCATGGTGCAATGCAGCACCGGCGCCTGCCCGATCGTCTCATAGATGTGCGGCAGGGGCTGGTTTTCGAGCCCCGTATTCTTGACGTCCGCCACCACACCGACAATGGTCAGCCAACGTGCGCCGGGATGCGGAGCCCCCATGAGGATTCGCCTGCCCAGCGGGTTCTCACCCGGCCAGAAAGCCTTCGCCAGCGTTTCGCTCACAATCGCCACGCTGTTCTCCGGTTTGTCATCCGACGTTTCGAAGAAGCGTCCCGCGCGCAACGGAATCCGCAGCATCGTGAAGTACGATGGACTCACCGCCTGATAGCGGGCCATCTGCGGTGTCGAACCCGAAGCTTGGAAGGCGCGCCCCTCGATCGTAAATGGATCTCCTCCCGTTCCTGCCGCAAAGGGCAGCAGCGAACTCAGGGCTACCCCATCGAAGTCCGGTTGTGTAGCGGCCCACTCCAGCAGCCTGTTCCAATACGCCCGCACCGGACCCGTGTCCATGCGTGACGGCGTCGGAAAGGAGATCTGCGCCGCCAGAATGCGATCGCGCCGCAGCCCCAGATCCACCGATTCCAGCTTGGCCATACTGCGCGACAGCAGCACCGCGATTACAAGAAGCACTAGGCTCAACGAGGTTTGCGCCACCACCAGCCACGGGCGTAGTCCCTGGCGCGTTACCCGCGTGGATCCTTTGCGCCGCTCTCCCGGAAGCAATCCGAACAGCGTTCCCGTCAGTCCGCACAACAACACGGCAAAGACAAACACGTTCCCGTCGATCCGCAAGTCGTCCAGCGCCGACAACTCGTTGGGCAGATGCGGAAGAAGCGCCTGCGCTCCGACCGCAACCAGCGCCAGTCCAACCATGCCGCCCAGCAGCGACACCAACAGGCTCTCCGTAATCAATTGCCGCCACAATGCGGACTTATCCGCACCGATCCATTCGCGAACCTGAAACTCCGCGTCGCGCTTGGCACGCCACTCCAGAAACAGGTAGGCGACATTCGCACAGGTGATCGCCAGTAATGCCAAAGTCGCGCCGAACAGGAGCAACACACTCTGCCGGGCGGCCCCGTACAGTTGCTCACGTAACGGTACAACCGCGGCCGTGTACCCCGCGTCTTCCCCATTCGGTCCGCGATACACGCGGTATTCCTGCTCCAGTTGGCGGGCCACCTCCTGCATCTTCATCCGCGCCTGTTCCAGCGTCACTCCCTGGCGCAAGCGGCCAATCATGCGCAGCGACCCTCGCGTGCGCGACGGATCCTGATCGAGCGGCACCGGCGCCACCACATCGGGCGCCAGTCCGCCTGCCAGGCGAAATCGAAAACCCGGCTCCAAGATCCCCGCGATGGTGTACACACGATTGTCCAGTTGAATCGGCGCACCCAGTGCCTTTGCATCGCCGCCGTAGTGCCGCATCCACAACCCGTAGCTCAACAGCGCCGAGCGGTCGGCACCCCGCCGATCTTCCCCGGTTGCTATCGAACGCCCCGCAATGACACCCGCGCCCATCATGGGAAGCAGCCCCGCGGTGACCCGTAATGCGCTCACGCGTTCTGACCGGTCCGGCAGTTGCAGTGTCGCCGTCATCGGCACAAACGCTTCGATTTGTTCGAAAACGTTCGCCCGCTCCCGGTAATCCTGAAAGATTCCGTAGGAAGTGGGGAACTCCGTCAACCGCAGATTGCGCAGTTGATCCCAGATCATTGCCAGACGCTCTGCGTCGCGGTAAGGCAGGGGCTTCAGCAGCGTCGCGTTCACCATGCTGAACAGCAGCGTCGACGAGGCTATGCCGAACGCCATGGCGAATACCGCCAGCGCCGTGAATCCGGCGTTGCGCCCCAGAATGCGTACCGCGAACTTCAGGTCCCGCAACAGCAGTTCCATTATCGCCAGTAAAACATAAAATCAGAGGTACTGCGGACCTATACGCGAATGGACGCCGGCTTTTCCATCCTTACCACCCACATTGCCAGCAGATACATGGCCCCACCCAGCAATAACGTCATCTGCAGCCCGAGATAGAGCGCAAAGAACATCGAGCAGGCCGAGCCCATCACGCTCGATGCGGCATTCAAAGACCACGCCCATCGCACCGAAGACGAATGCGTCTTCTCCAGATACCCCAGTCCCGTCGGGAACGGAATGCCCATCAGGAATCCCGCCGGCGCAATCAGCACCACGGCCACCAGCGCCTTCCACCACAGTGGCCAGCCCACCCCAAAGGAAGTAACCGGCCCGGCCACCAGCGCCAGCGCGCCCACCACAATCGTCACCACCATCAGCACCTGACGCCACCGCTCGGGCGATCCCTTCAGCACGCGGCGGCTATAGTAGCTTCCCAATCCGCTCGACACGAGCATCGAGAAAATGATTACCGTCAGTGCATAGGTCGGGTGTCCCAGGAACAGGACAAACTTCTGGATGAGCGCCACCTGAATCAGGATATACCCGGTTCCGATCGCCACAAAGTACATCAGAAAGCGCCGTACACCCTTTTCCGCCGGTAATCGCGCCCCCAGCAGCAGCGGAGGCAGCGCTAGTGTCACCAGTGTCGCCAGTATGCTCACGGCCAGCAATCCGAACAAAAGCGGCACGGCGCGGTTGATCTTGTAATCCGCCGACGACCGGTAGGCGCTGCGCAGAAACTCCAGAATGTCGCCCGGTTGCACCGTGTAAAAGAAGAATGGTTTGTTGTCCGAAACCGGTGAAACGTCGTACGGATAGCTCTCGTAAAAGGCCTTCGGATCAGGTGAGTTCAGATACTGCGCAAACGCCGAAGGAAACGGGGTTCCCGGCCAGTACACAGCCGTTAGCCCCGCGTTGCCCGCCTGTGCCACAATCCCCGGCATCATGTCCGGCCGCATTGGCTTGCGGGTAATCACCACGGTGTCCGTCGCGCCCCACTGGTTGATCTGCTGCATATTCTCCCGCGTCACGAAGAAATGCAACCGCGGATTCGTCTCCCCCAGCCGCAGCAGCGCCTCGCGCGCCAGCGAGATCAGCCGCAAGGATTCACGAGGGGGCTCAAACCCCCACCTCGTGAAGGCGAGAATCCCATCGTCCGTCAGATGGCTGAGGTAATCGTAGAACGCATCGGTGGTATAAAGATTGTTCTCCGTCAGCGCAAAAGCTCCCGCTGCCGTGGATGCCCATGTATCCACCAGCGTCGCCTGTATGATCTGGTACTTCTCGTCGCTCCGCCGGATGAAGCTGCGACCGTCTTCCACGGCCACCTTTACTTCCGGCCGGAAATAGAGCCGCTGGCTCAGGTCGGGAAAGCGCTCCCGCATGATTGTAGTGGCGATGATCGGGTTGATCTCCACCGCCGTGACATCCTTACTCCCGGCAGCCAATGCGCGCGCCACATCGTAGCCGCCGCCCGCTCCAATGATCAGCGTTTTCGCTCCACGCTTCAAACGGTGCGCCAGTGCCGGCCCCTGCGACAGCAAATCCCGCCGTTGTTCCTCGGTCAGATTATCGAAGTCATAGCTGGCGATTCCCGTCGAAGCATCGGCGTCAATCACGATCCAGCGCTTGTCCGGCACCAGCCCGATGCGCGAGAAGCTGTTCCACTTCACGAAGCTTTCCTGCGGCAGCGCCTGCCCCTTGGCGAACTTCACTTCGATTACAGGCTTCTTGAAATTCAGCACGATCACCGACGTTAGCGCGAGAGCCAGCAACACCGCCCCTGCGCGCCCCTGAATCCGCCCCACCAGGTGAAACCAGATCGCCCCCGCCGCCGCGAACAGCACTCCAGCCGCCAGCACGGTGGTGGGTCCACCGAAGAAATCGAGAAACGGCACCAGAAGCAGACACCCGCCCGCGGCCCCTATCAGATCGTAGAAGTACACGCGGTCGACGCGCTCGATGGTTTCCGAGATCGCCAGCGAAACCACGGCCCCTGCAATCACAAACGGCAACGCCGAAGTGAAGTACACCACCGCCAGCGTGAGATTATCGAACTCCTTCTGCCGCGTGAGCAGAAACAGCAACGAACCGGGAACCAGCAGCGCATTCACTGTCGACAGCCAGCCCAGCGTCTGAAACGTCTTCCCCGTCTTGCTGGCGAACAGGTAGCTGAGCACACCCCCAGCCCCCAGCCCAAACAGCGCAATCGAAATCGCCAGAAAAGCGAAGTGGTAGTAGAAGACCACCGAAAACAGCCGCGTCAGTGACAGTTCCAGAATCAGCGTCGCCAGCGTTGTCATTGCGACGCCCAGATAGATCTGGGGCCAGCTGATGGGTTTAATGGGGAAGGGAGAGTCGATACGGGACAAACCTCTATGTTACCGCCGGATCGGGACGAATCGCAGAGGCGGTAGGATCGTAGTGGAAGGTTAGACGCCATGATTCCAGCACAGACCGTCATCGACTGGTCTCTTTGTCCGGTGCTCGAAAGCAAGCCCGACACGCAAGGCGGAGCATGGGTATTTCGCGGTACGCGTGTGCCTGTAACAGCAATCTTGCGTAATTTGAGCGAACTGAGCGTAGAAGAGCTGACGCAAGAATTTCCACTGTGAGTCGCGAGCAGATCGTCTCCTTGCTCGATTTCATCGCACGCAGTGCGGATTCGTGAGTGTAGATGTCCAAGCACGTTTTACTGGATGAAAATCTACCGCACAAACTTCGCGGGCTCCTCTTCCCTCGCACCGTTGTTACCACCGCTTTCCAGGGTTGGGCCGGAATGTCCAATGGCGCGTTGATTGCCGCCGCGGAACAGGCCGGATTCGATGTACTCGTGACTGCAGACCAGGGTATTACCTACCAGCAGAACATAAAGGGTCGAGCCTTGTCTCTCGTCGTCTTGAGCACGAATAGAAGCAGCCTTGTACTTCGAAGCGTGACCCTCATTTCCGCGGCGATCGATGAGCCCTACCCGGTGGGTTCACCCGAGTCGATATCGGCTATTGACGGCCTATCCAAAGTCGGCTATTTGCCAAACTCCGGGAACTTGCCGCGCAGTGCCGCGATGTAGTCATCCGCGTTCCATCCCTTGATCTCCATGTCGAAGCCCAGCATTCCCGCCGCCGCTTCATAGACCCGCATGGTGAGCTCAGGTTCGTTGAGCATGTTCCAGAGCACGGGCAGCAGTCGCACATCCTGGCGCTTGCCCAAGCCGGCCGCGGCTTCCTCTCGAACATCCTCATTCTCATCCTCAAGACACTTCACCAGCGTGTTGCGGATTTCCTCCGAATCGGCATCCCCCTGCACCCCGAGTCCAAACACAGCCCAATCCCGCACCTCCGCATCCACGTCGTTACAGAGTTGCAATAGGGCGGAAACCGCTTCCGGGTGTTCTTGAAGGTACGCCAATGCACAGGCGGCGGCGTAGCGAAGACCTGGATCGTCATGATCTTTGTAAGGGCTGATCAACGGAGCGGCATTGGCATTGCCCAGATACCCGAGCCCGTGAATGCAAGACAGAAGCACCTCCTTATCCTGCTCACGATCCATCATCTCCGCGATTCGCGGGTACGACTCTTCCCGAAACACATGCTCACCAAGAACCGTCCCCTGCTTACGGCGGTACATTTGACTCAACACATCCACTGCGCGCGCCCGCCTACGTGCATCCCCTGAATAAGTCCATTCCATCGCCCGGTCGAACGTTTGCTGGGTGGCATCGATGCGAAGCGAATGCAACGCCTTGCAGACGCCTTCGGAATTCCAGTCGCCAGACAATATTCGTTCGAAAAGCGCGTCCCGTTCCTCCGCGTCCATCGCTACCGAAGCACCTGAACCTTCTTCACATACTCGATGATCACATCCCTTAAGTACACATCCCTCTCTTCGAACCGGATCCCTTGAATGCCCAGGCTTTTCACCTGCGCGGGATTCGTCGCCACATAATCCGGCAGCGCAATCGTGTATTCCTTCTCCGCCTCCACCGGCTTGTTCTGCCGCAGCGCCGCCGGCACCTGCGACCCCTTCACTTTCGCCGTCATCATCTTGTTGTCGAACGGCATGATGTTCCAGATGTGCCGCGCCAGAATGGTTCCCTTCGGCAGCCTGTCGCGCACTCCGCCCGAATTCATGTTCGTGAAATCCGCCTTCATCTGATCGAGCATCGCCCGTTCAATCACCGGCCGGAACTCTGCCTGCGTAAACACGCGCATGGACTCCCCGATCTTCACATCCACCTTCTCCGCCACTTTCTTTTCCCAATGGTCCACCAGCTTCTGCACATCCGGCGCGGCCGCAATCGACTTTGCATCCACCGGGATCTTCGTCCATTTCCACGACACCAGCTTTTTCTGTTTGCGATCCACTTCCAGTTCCAGCTTGCAAAGATCCCGCCCGTAACCCTGGCAACCCACGGCAACGCGTCCCTGAACATCCTCCAGTTCCTGCCGCCCGCCGTGATTGTGACCTTCTACAACCACGTGCACCTCGGGCACATCCTGAATGATCTGCGATCCTTCCTTCTGATGAATATGCCCTAGCACCACCACGATATCCGCCCGTTGCCGTACTTCTCTCGCATAGCGGGCCATCGTTTCCACCACGGGCAAGGCGCGATAGGGCCCTGCATCGTTCGGCTTCAGAAATCCCTCCACCAGGTCGCCCATCACCGCCCCGATAATGGCCACTCGGACGCCGTTAGCCTTTTTGATCAGATACGGCTTGCGGGCCATTAGCTTTCCGCCGGAGTCCACAATGTTCGCCGACACCACCGGAAATTTGGCGGTCTTCAGGAACACCGGAACCTGCCGGTGCGAATAATCGAATTCGTGGTTGCCCAGCGTATGAGCATCGAACTTCAGCTTGTTGGCGATCTCATAGACCGGCGTACCCTGGAACAAAGTCGAAACCGGAGTCCCTTGCACGAGATCCCCGGCATGGATGTACAGGCATCCTGTACATCCCTTCCGCTCCTGCCGGACCAGCGTCGCCAGATGGGCGAATCCTCCCCGTTGATTTGTGTCCGGCAACAAACGCGCGTGCAGATCATTGCTGTGCAGAATAGTCAGCTTCCGGATGTCCTGCGCCGCGGCAAGACAGCAGATGGCGAACAAAACAAGCAGCCGCATAGGAAGGCTCACTGTAGCAGATTCCCGCCGGGGTGGTAGAGTGAGGCTGATGAAGGTTTTTCTTACTGGCGCCACCGGCTACATCGGTAGCGTGGTTGCCGAATATCTACTCAAGACCGGCCATTCCGTAACGGGGTTTGCACGGTCGGACGCATCGGCGGAGAAACTGAAGGCCAACGGTGTGGAGCCAACGAAAGATCTACTCGCCGCCGGCGACGCCGATGCGGCCATCCACCTCGCCGCCAACTGGGGCCCGCAAATGGCCCAATTCGATGAAGAAACCGTGCGTACCCTCATCGGCCACCTCAAAGGCTCGCGCAAGCCGTTCGTTTATACAAGCGGTACGTGGGTAATGGGGCCCACACGGGGTCACGTCGCCGGAGAGATGACGCCGCTGCGTCCCCCACAAGTCGTGGCGTGGCGCCCCGCTATCGAAAAACTCGTCCTGGCCAGCACCGAGGAAAAGATCCGCGCCTGCGTCATCCGGCCCGCCATGGTTTATGGGCGAGGCGGCGGCACCATCGGTGGCTTCGTCCACCAGGCCCGCGAACTCGGACTTGTGCGCATCGTCGGAGCCGGCGCCAACCACTGGAGTTTTGT
>CALFYN010000642.1 GCA_937952345.1 uncultured Acidobacteriota bacterium | reverse complement strand
GCCCTCCCATCCATCTTTCAAAGCAAACAGGCGCGTCATGTGGAGCGCGATCTTTTTCGATCCCCGCTCCTCGCGTGCGTAGAAGTTCGACAGAGTGAGGATTTCGTCTTCTCCCGGCTGCCGGTCATCCACCGTGCGCACGCTCTGCTTCCGCAGCAGTCCCGTCTTGCCGTCCACCTCGCCGATCACGAAGGGATAGCGGGGGCGGTTGCCCTTGGGGTTCGCCGGAGTGATATTCCCCAGCCAGTACAATTTCCCGTTCGAATGTTTCAGCAGTTGCGAGCAGGAACTGGGCGAAAAGAAGTTCTCACCGCCCTCATAAGTCCAGGGCTGCGGCGTGGAAAACTTCCACCCTCCATCGTTCGAAAACGAAACCCACCGGTAACTGGGCAATTCGTACCGCTTATCATTCGACCCGCGAATCACCAGCATCACGCGCCCGTCGTCGAGTACGCCGACGGTGGGTTCCACCACGCCACGCGTGGAACGATTCGGATCGCCAGTGAGCAACTGCGACATTCGCCACACCAGCCTGTCGCCCTTCCAAGTCCCGTGCAGCAGGGCACCATCGGTGTACGTCAAGCCACCCGTGGGATTGTGGTATTCCCCATTCGGCCCCAGGTGCGAAATCTGAATGGGAAGCAGAATTGACCCATCCTTCGCCCCTAGCGGAGCCGATGTCTGATCGCCGAGCATCGCACAGTTTTTTCCGATAAACACGCCGGGCAGCGGATGCCGCAGGTTGAACTCCGCGCCTTCATGGATCACCGGCACGGGCTTGCCATTCACCCCGACGCGGTAATAGATATTCCACTGCCGCATCCCTTCGAGCGGATCGTCCGTCGGCAGCACGCCTTCATTCCAGAACTCGATATACCGCCCGCTACGCGGGTCAACGAACCCGGCGCGCAGATGCTTGCGCCACATTCCATTGGGCCGCTTCTCGCCGGTGGGAATGGTAACAGGTGCGCTCCACGTGCGTCCGTGATCCTTGGAAATGCGGTGATAGGCGATGTCGATCGTATCCGAGCGGGACCAGCGCTGTTCGATCGATGCCATCTCCACACCCTCCGGCTTCGTGTAGAAGCCGTATGCCATTACCGCGGTCCCTTTTCCAGGCGCTTTCAAAAATACCTCGCGCTCCACGCCCGCCGGCGCGCCGTGCAGGGATGCCGCCGCCGATGCCGCCAAGAACTCCCGCCGTTTCACGCCTTGGCCTTCCAGCCGCGCGCGCGGATGATCCCGCTCAATTGCGCCTTCAGTTTCTTCTTCAAGTCCTGCATCGACGAATCCTCAGCCAGGTTCTTCATCTCGCGCGGATCGCGATCGTAATCGTACAACTCCTCGCCTTCCGCGCCTTCATTCCACATGCTGTAGCGGTAGCGCTCATTGCGCAGCGAGTGGCCCATCACCATCTTTGCGCCCGTGCCGCGACGCACCTGCGTGACCGCCGGCTTGGTCCACGCCGCGTTCGGATTGTCCAACAGCGGCCGCAGACTCCGCCCATGCAGGTTTGCCGGAGCCCCTTTCAATCCACAGACATCGGCCATCGTCGGATAGATATCGACAAACTCCACCGTGCGCCGGCACACCTTGCCGCGAGCCTTTACGCCCGCTCCGGCGATAATCATCGGTGCGCGCGCCGACGGCTCGAACACCGTCTGCTTGAACCACTGCCCGTGCTCGCCCAATTGATACCCATGATCGCTCCAAAACACGATCAGGGTATTTTGTTCCAGCCGCAATCGCTCCACCGCATCCAGCACCTTGCCCACTTGCGCGTCCAGGAACAGAATGGATGCATAGTAGGCGCGGATGCACTCACGGCGCTGTTTCTCGTTCATCCCGAAGTTCGGCGGAGTGGTCCAATACGCCCACTTCGGTGCAATCTTCAACTCCCATTCTTCGAACGGAACGGCCTCCACCTTTTCCATGGGCACCATATCGAAATACTTCGATGGCGCAATCCAGGGCACATGCGGCCGGTAGAAGCCGCACCCCAGGAAGAACCGGTCTTTCTGGTGCTGCTCCATGATACGGATGCTCTCCGCGGCCACCATGCCGTCGGTGTGCTCCTCATCCTTCGCCGGAGAAGAGTAGAAGCACGGCGCGGACCCAATGCCGCGCCCGGGCGTGTAGTTGGTCAACAGCGGCTCTTCCTTCTTGTCGATGCCCGCCGGATTCACGCGCTCATTCCACGACGGTGCATCGTCCAGCCCATCGGTGCCGATCTGCCCCGGATTTCCGTAGTGATAAATCTTGCCCACGCGCGCCGCGAATCCGCCGTTCTTCTGCATCAACTGCGGCGCGGTCACCACGTCCGGCACGACGCTGCGGAAATGTTTCTGCAGGTCGTACACCGTGGTCGCATCGGGCCCAAGCCCTGTCATCAGCGATGTCCGCGACGGGCTGCACAGCGGGAACTGGCAATAGGCGCGGTCGAAGCGCACACCTTTCCCTGCCAGCCGGTCCATGTTCGGCGTCCGCACCAGCGAGTGTCCGAACGTTCCCATGTCGTCATTCAAATCATCCGCGGCGATAAACAATACATTGCGCGCCGCCGATTGCCCGCTGGCCACCGCGGCCCCGAGAGTGGAAAGCAGAAACCCACGCCTGTCGATACTCATACTTTGAGAAACCATCCTTTCCGATACAGCGCCAAGGCAATCAGATACAGCAGCGTCACATGCAGCAACCCATAGAGCAGGGAAGCGTGCACCGGCGCCGCGAATGTCAGCAGCCCTTCATAAATCGGTCTGCGCCAGCCCAGCATCCCGATGATGCGCGCGATCAGTCCAGCCAGCACATACACCGCAATCGCATTCGAACCGTAGATCGCGAACGGCTTGCCCCACTGCTTCCAACCCTTGTAATCCGCCAGCCAGTAACAGCAGGCGAACACCACCAGCGCCATGCCCGCCATGAACACAGCATACGAACTGGTCCAGATGTTCTTGTTGATCGGCAGCGCCTTGTCCCAGAACAGGCCAGCAAACAGCAGCACGTTGCCCGTGAAGAACATCCAACTCAGCTTCTCCAGCGCCGGTATCGCAGCCCGCAGCAGGTGCCCCGTCAGAATCCCGAACAGGATGGTCGCCACGGCGGGAATCGTGCTCACAATCCCTTCCGGATCCCATGTCTTCGTCGCCGAGTACATGTGTCCCGATAAAAACATTCCGTCCACATATTGTTGCAGGTTGCATTCCCGCTCCAGCGATCCCGCACCGCAGCCCGGCACCGGAACCCACGCCATCAGCGCCCAATACCCAAACAGGCACCCGGCGGTGATCCACGCCTGCATGCGCCGCGAGGTGTATAGAAACACCACCGCACCCAGGAAGTAACAAAGCCCGATGCGCTGCAGTACGCCGGGAATGCGGATGGTGGCCAGGTTGTAGTAGGGGAATCCGTTCAGCAGCAGTCCCAGCCCGAAGATCATCGCGCCGCGCCGCAGGCTGTGCAACAGCAGCTTTCCTCGATCCGCCCCCGATTCCACGCGCCTGGCAAACGACAGCGTCATCGCCACTCCGCAGATCCAGAGGAAGAAGGGGAACACCGTATCCGTGAACGTCCACCCGTGCCAGGAGGCATGCTTCAACGGGGCGTACACTTCTGGAAATCCGCCGGCGTTGTTGACCAGCATCATCGCCGCGATGGTCATGCCGCGGAAGATGTCGAGCGACACCAGCCGTTGTCCCGCGCCCGTGCTTACGGCTTCTCGGCGATCAGCAGCAGCGATTGTCCCAGTGGAAAGTTCAGTCCCGCGCCCAACCATTCGGCCTCCAGTGCAAGAGGCATATATAACAGATTGTCGAGCCACGGCGCGACCGGCTGGACACCGCTCTCCACGGGCCCCTTGAGAAACGGCTCAAATAACCGGAACTTCGCGAAAGCCACCGGCGACAACAGCGAGTTCAAATATGTGCACCGCAGCACCCGCAACCCGTGGCTTTGCGCCAGTCCCAGCAGCCGCCCGCGTGTGAAGCGCTGCCGCTCATGCGCGAACTGCGAATGCCGGCTGCGCAGCACATCCAGCGCCGATACGCGAATGGCCAGCAATCCGCCTTTCTTGCACACACGCACAAATTCTCCGAACGGCTTGTGCTCTTGGCCTCGTGGGAAGTGCACAATCACATCCATCGAAAGGACTGCATCGAAGCTCTCATCGGCAAATGGCAGCGCGGCGACATCGGCTTGCGTCATGCGCTCGACGCCAAGTCCTTTGCCGTACGCCAATCCTTCCGGAGCCAGATCCACCGGCACCATCCGCCACCCGTAGCGCTGTTCCAGCATGCGCGAAAGATGCCCCGTGCCGCAGCCGGCCTCCAACACCATCCCAAATCGCCGCTCCGCCGCCACCGGATCCATCAAGCGAAACAGGATGCGGCGCATTCCGCGAAACCACCAGAAATTTTCCTCGATCGCCGCGATGTTGGCGAACTCTGCCGGGTTCATCATACGGCGGAATACATCAATCTGTGCTGCACTCCCTGGTGCTCCGGCAGACCGCAGAACGGCTGTGGATTCGCCGGATCGAGATAGTGCGGCATCTCCGCCCGGTAATAAGCGAGCGTGCTCAGCAGCCCTTCTTCAAAGCGCACCACCGGCTTCCATCCGAATGTGCGCTCAAACAATGAGGAATCGGTGGAATAGCTGCCGATGTCGATGGCCACGCGATCCTCCGGAAAGGGCCGGATGGTCACCGGCAGATCGCCGCCGTGCTTGGCGCACAGCTCTGCAATGCGCCGCAGCGACAGCGCCTCGGGGCCGCCCACGTTGATCGTCCGTTCTTTCGGACTCGGCGCAAGGCCGGCCAGCAGAAACGCCTCCACGATATCGTCCACGAATACCGGATCGCGCAACTGCTTCCCGTCGCCAAACACTTGCAGTCCCTTGCCGGTCAGCACCAATCGCAGGAAGGTGCTGAGGAATCCCTGGCAGGGGATCGCCAGCGACATTCTTGGTCCGTACACGTTCGTCAACCGGAGCACAATCCCGTCGATCTGCCCGCTGCGGCTGAGCATGGCGTGATACATGTTCGCGGCATATTTGTGCACGCCGTTGAAATCCACCGGACGTACGGGATGGCTTTCGTCCATCGGCAGGTAATCGGGCTTGCCATACACCTGGCGCGTGCCCGCATAGACAATGCGCACGCCAGGATTGTGCCGTGCGCAGGCCTGCAGGAATCGCAACTGGGCCACTGTGTTGATGAGCAAATCGCGCTCTGGGAACTCCATGCTGTGGATGTGGCTGATCTCGCCCGCGAGATTGAAGATCACTTTGGCGTCGCGAATGGCGGAGGCAAACTCATCCGCGTCGCCGATGTCGCGTTCGATCAACTCCACGCGATTCGCCACCGCGGCGATGTTGTGGCGGTTCGCGCCGCAGCCCACCATCAGCGGATCGGCGATGGTCACGCGCGCACCCGCTTCCACCAGGCGAATGGCGAGGTTGCTTCCAATGAATCCGAGACCACCCGTGATCAGAACAGGAAGGTTGTCGTACGGCACGGCGTTATTTCCCCTTTCGTGTAATTCCACGATAGTACTCGCGCACTCGCTGCGCCACCTCATCCACCGCGGACTCGGGCATGTAGGGCCACAACGGCAACGACACCACCTCGCGGCAGGCTTTCTCGGTATGCGGCAAGTCGCCTTTCTTCTGCCCGCATCCGGCAAACGTCGGATGCAAGTGCATCGGTACCGGATAATGCACGCCCGTGCCGATTCCTTTGGAAGCCAGATACGTCCGCAGCTTGTCGCGCTTTGCGGCGCGCACGACGTAGAGATGGCACACCGAATCCGCTGTCCGCTCCACGAACTCCAGGCCCGGGCAATCGCGCAACGCCTCGTCATAGCGGGCCGCCAACTTGCGACGCTGCCCGTTCCAATCCTCCAGGTGCGGCAGAAATGCCCGCAGGTAGCAGGCATGCATCTCATCCAACCGGGAGTTGATCCC
>CALFYN010000641.1 GCA_937952345.1 uncultured Acidobacteriota bacterium | reverse complement strand
GGCGTGCCGTGACCGGCACTATGCTCGTGGGCGCGATGAAGGAAGACGCCGTGCACATCTGGGGCGATGGCAGCACCTACAAGGGCAACGACATCGAGCGCTTCTACCGCTACGGGCTCATGGTCAACCCGAAGCTGAAGATCTACAAGCCGTGGCTCGATCAGGCTTTCATCGACGAATTAGGCGGGCGCAAGGAGATGTCGGAACTCCTTGAGAAGGCCGGGCTCAATTACAAAATGAGCAAGGAAAAGGCCTACTCGACGGATTCGAATATCTGGGGCGCCACGCATGAGGCCAAAGATCTGGAGTTCCTCAACAAAGGCATCAAGATCGTCGACCCCATCATGGGCGTCGCCTTCTGGAAGGACGACGTAGCCGTGCCCGCGGAGACCGTTACCGTGACCTTCGAAGCCGGGCTGCCGGTGGCGTTGAATGGAAAGACCTTCGATAACCCGGTGGACATGGTGCTGGAGGCCAACGCGATCGGTGGGCGCCACGGGTTGGGAATGTCGGATCAGATTGAGAACCGCATCATCGAGGCCAAGAGCCGCGGCGTCTATGAGGCGCCCGCGATGGCGCTCTTCTTCATTGCCTATGAGCGGCTGATCACCGGCATTCACAACGAGGGCACCATTGAGCAGTATCGGGAGATGGGTCGCCGGCTCGGGCGCCTTCTCTACGAGGGACGCTGGTTCGATCCGCAATCGATGATGCTGCGCGAGACATTGCAGCGTTGGGTGGCCAAGGCGGTGACCGGCGAAGTCACGCTCGAACTGCGGCGGGGCAACGACTATTCCATTCTCGATACGAAGAGCCCCAACCTCACCTACAAGCCCGAACGCCTCACCATGGAGAAACACGAAGGCGCGTTCACGCCGCTCGATCGCATTGGGCAATTGACCATGCGGAACCTCGACATCACGGACTCGCGCGACAAGCTGTTCGTGTATGCCAGCCAGGGACTGCTCAGTCCACAGGCCTTCGAAGGCATGCGTCTCCTCGACGAACCATCGACGGAGGAATAAGCCAATGGCGCCCGGCATCACAGTGCGGCTGGGCCGTCCCGAAGATTGCCAGGCGCTGGTTCCCCTGCGTGCCGCGTTGTGGCCGGACTGCCCCGAAGAAGAGCATTGGAGTGAAATTGAAGGGCAACTCTCCGGAGCGGGACCATATCCCTTCCCCACCGCGCTGTTCGTCGCGGTGACCGAAACGGGAGAGGTGATCGGCTTCCTCGAAGCGGATCTGCGGTCCCATGCCGATGGCTGCGATGCCACGTGCCCGGTGGGCTACATCGAGGGCTGGTACGTTGCCGAAGCGTACCGCGGCCAACGTGCGGGCGCTCAATTGGTGGCGGCGGCCGAGCAGTGGGCTCGCGAATTGGGATGTGTCGAGATGGCCTCGGATACCTGGATCACCAACGAAGCTTCCATTCGAGCCCATCTCGCTTTGGGATTCGAAGAAGTGGACCGCTGTGTCAACTTCCGCAAAAAGCTGTGATATCTTCGGGGGATGATCCGCACTGGGCCCCTTGTAATTGCCGTATCCGCGGCGATGGCGATGCCGGCGTTCGCCGCCTCCGTGCCGACGTTTTCCAAGGACGTTGCGCCCATCTTCTTTGCCCGCTGTACGGGGTGCCACCGGCCGAACGACATCGCACCGATGTCGCTGCTCGACTATAGATCCTCACGGCCCTGGGCCAAGGCCATTCGTGTGTCCGTGCTCTCGCGCAAGATGCCGCCCTGGTTCGCCGATCCCGCCTACGGGCACTTCGCCAACGATGCGCGGTTGTCGGCTAAGGAGATCGCCACCATTCAGGCATGGGCGGACGGCGGTGCTCCCGAAGGGAATCCCAAGGATCTGCCGCCCGCGCCGAAGTTCATTGACGGTTGGCAACTCGGCAAGCCAGACATCGTGGTGGACATCGGCGAGGATCACGTCGTGACACCCGGCGAAGATTCCTACGATCACTTCGTCGTCAACACCAACTTCAAGGAAGGCAAGTGGATTCGTGCGGCCGAGATCAAGCCCGGCAACCGGCAGGTGGTGCATCATGTGCACGTGCTGCTGGTGCAAGACGACCTCAAGGCGATGGAAGCAGCGTCGACGAAGAACATGCCCACGCTCCAGGAATACCTGCTCCGCGATGGAAAGCTCAGCCGCATTCGCCAGGATGCTCCGGTGCTGAATGATGCGTGTCAGGAAGCACTTCCGAATCTGCCCTTCTTGACCGGCGATCAGGAAGGTTCCTTGACGGCGTTCCTGCCCGGGCGTCAGGCCGACCGCTTTCCCGAAGGAACGGCGAAGTGGATCCCACCCGGTGCCAAACTCGAGTTCGTGATTCACTACGCCAAGATCTCCGGCAAGCCGCAAACCGATCGCACCAGCGTGGGATTATACCTCGCGGATGGGCCACCGAAGCGCGTGCTCCGGCGCATGGATCTGCGGAATTTCTTCATGCAGATTCCGGCGGGTGCGGCTTCCCACGAAGTGCGGCGCTGCTTCACCTTCCAGGAAGACCGCGAACTGCTGTCCTTTACACCGCACATGCACTATCGAGGAAAAGAGGCAATTTACGAAGTGTTTCATCCGGATGGGCGGCGAGAGGTCCTGTTGAAGATCCCCAATTACGATTTCAACTGGCAACTCAACTACCGCATGAAGGACCCCGTGCGGATTACGAAGGGCAGCAAGCTCATGGTCACCTTCCGCTACGACAACAGCGCGAATAATCCCGCCAATCCCGATCCGAAGCAAACGTTGCGATGGGGCGACAAGAGCGAAGAAGAGATGATGACCAGTTGGATTGAGTATGTGAAGCCCGTGGAGAAGCGGGCCGCCGGGCCAAGCGGAGCCAATTAGACCAGCTATGCTGAAGGAATGAGCCGTTACTTCGCTTTCTTTCTCCTATCTGTGTGCCTGATGGCGGATGAAGGGATGTGGACCTTCAATAATTTCCCGGCCGCCGCGGTGGGAAAGAAATATGGATTCACTCCCGATCAGCAGTGGCTCGACCGGGTGCGGCTTTCTTCGGTGCGCCTCGCGGAAGGTTGTTCCTCGAGTTTCGTTTCTCCGAATGGGTTGCTGATGACGAATCACCACTGCGCCGCCACTTGCATCGCGCAGTTGTCCACGGCCGAGAAGGATTACATGAAGCTCGGCTACGCGGCCAAGGCCGAGGCGGAAGAGATCCGTTGCCCGCGCCAGGAAGCGAATGTGCTGATCGAGATCAGCGATGTAACCGCGCAGATGGAAAAGGCCGTGATGGGGCTCCGCGACAAGGAAGCCATGGAGGCGCGCAAGGCGGAGACGGCGAGGCTCGAGAAGGCTTGCGCCACCAGCGATGCGTTTCGCTGCGAGGTAGTCTCGCTCTATGGAGGCGGCGTCTACAATCTCTACAAGTATCAGCGCTACCAGGATGTGCGTCTCGTGTTCGCCCCCGAATTCGCCATCGCCTTCTTTGGCGGCGATCCGGACAATTTCATGTTTCCGCGCTTCAACCTGGATGCCACCTTCCTCCGCGTGTACGAGAACGGGCGGCCCCTGCGCACG
>CALFYN010000640.1 GCA_937952345.1 uncultured Acidobacteriota bacterium | reverse complement strand
GGAGTATGCGTGACGTTGAACAATCGTCCGCTGCCGCTGATGGCGACTTCGGCGCGACAGATCACGGCTCAGATTCCGCCGGAGTTGGCGGCGGGCCGTTATCCGCTGGTGGTTCGCAATCTGGAGCGGAAGACGTCGACGGTGGCGAACATCAACGTTACGCTGACGAAATATGCGCCGGCGGTGATTGTGGATCCGGTGACGAAGCAGGCGGCGATTTACCATGAGGACGGGAGTCCGGTGACGAAGGCGAAGCCGACTACTCGGGACAGGCGTCTGGTGATGTACGCTGTCGGGCTGGGGCCGACCAAGGGGGGGCGCGTGGTGAGCGGACAGCCGTCGCCCGAAGATCCTCCGGCCACGACGGACGCGGTGAATGTCTACTTTGGGGACAAGCGCTTCCGGCAGGCGGGGGTTGTGGTGGAATCGAGCATGCTGGCTCCGGGGCTGGTGGGTATTTATCAACTGAATCTTTATGTTCCCGGGGACCGGATGCGGGGTGACGATCTGGACGTAACGATCCGCATTGGGGGGGTGGATAGCCCAACGGGCGGGGAGTTTGATCCGAAGGTTGCGGTGGAGTAGGGGTAAAACTCGCTTGCTTAGAACCAACTTCCTAAGCATGGGGGACTATTCGAATTAGGCCCTTCTTCGCGTTGCCACGCGGTTGGGTTTATGATGAAGTGGAGGAACAGGACCCACGTATGTCATCGAAGCTCTTGGTTTGTCTGTTTGCCACGTTATTGTTCACGGGGATCGGCTGCAATCGGGATCCCGAGTCCGTGAAGAAGGCCTATGTCGAAAAAGGGAATGATTATTTCAAGAACGGGAAGTACAAGGAAGCTTCGATCTTCTACCGCAGCGCGCTGAAGAAGGATCTGCGGTACGGGGAAGCCTACTACCGTCTTGGGTTGGCGGAGATGCGGCTTGGCCGGCCCGCCGATGCGCTGCGCAGCTTCCGCCGGGCTTATGAATTGCAGCCCGATAATCTCGATGCGGCCGGGCAACTCGCGGATCTGTATCTGACGGCGTATATCTCCGACCCGCGGCGGCCGAAGGAAGTGGAAACGTTCCTCAAGGACCTGCAGGAAGCGTTGTTGAAGAAAGATCCGAAGTCCTTTCTCGGGCTGCGCGTGAAGGGCTATCTGGCTATCGGCGCGAAAGATGTGGCCGGGGCGCTGGAGGCCTTCCAGAAGGCGCATGAGATTAAGCCGTACGCCAAGGAGATTGTGCTGCCGCTGATGGAATCGCTGGCGGCCAACAACCGGTTTCCGGAGGCGGAGAAGCTTGGCTTCGAGATGCTCGCCAAGGACAAGACGAACGGACCTATCTATGATTGGCTGTACATCCGGTTTCTGAGCCAGAAGCGGGTGGAGGACGCGGAGAAGATCTACATCAAGAAGGTGGAGAACAATCCGAAGCAGACGGTCTACATTCTGCAACTGGCGACGTTTTATTTCGTGACGCAGCGCAAGGCGGATATGGAGAAGACGCTGGCGCGGATCACGTCGAATACCAAGGATTTTCCGGTGGGTCACGTCGCGGTTGGGGATTTCTACCGGCGGGTGAACGATATTGACAATGCCGTGAAGCACTACGAAGCCGGACTGGCTGTGGCGGGGAACAACAAAGATCAGAAGGCGATGTATCAGAAGCGCCTAGTGGATACTTTGATTGCCCGTGGCCGCAAGAAAGAGGCGCTGGACCTGGTGACGGCGGTTCTGAAGGACAATCCCAACGACAATCAGGCCATCGCGTTGCGAGCCTCGCTGTGGTTGCAGGACGGCAGCAAAGAGAAGGTGGCATCGGCGATCAGCGAGTTGAATTCGGTGATTGTGCGGCAGCCTGAGAATTTCGTGCTGCGATTTGATCTGGGCCGGGCGTACCTGGCGAAAGGCGATGTGGATCAGGCGCGGGTACAGTTTCAGGAAGCGATCAAGTACCGTCCGGATTACTCACCGGCGCGGCTGGCGCTGGCGCAGTTGCATTTGGCCAAGAACGAGTTCACGAAGGCGATGCAGATGGCCGACGATATTCTGCAATACGATCCGAACAACGTGACGGCGCGGATGGTGAAGACGAGTTCGCGGATGGGGCTGGGCGATCTGCCGACGGCGCGGCAGGAGTTGACGCAGATCCTGGCGGTGAATCCGAACATGGCGGATGCTCTGTTCCAGTTGGGGGTTCTGAACTACCAGGAGAAGAAGTTCAAGGAAGCGGAGGATTTGTTTGTACGGCTGCAGAAAGCAGCGCCGAACGATCCGCGGGGACTGGTGGGGCGTGTGGAGGCGTATGCGAGCACGAACCGGTTCGATGAGGCGATCAAGCTTTTGCAGGACGATCTTGCGCAGAATCCGGATCGATCGTTCTACCGGCTGGCGTTGGGGAATGTTTCGGTGCGTGCGAAGAAGTTCCCGCTGGCCATCAGCGAATACAACAAGCTGATGGAGAAGAACCCGAAGAACTTCGATGTGCAGATTCGACTGGCGGAGGCGCACCGGCTGTCGGGTGATATTCCGACCGCGATTTCGGCTTTCCAGAAGGCGCGGGAACTGAATCCGAACGACGCCACGGCGTATGTGCGGCTGGCTTTGTTGTATGAAGGGCAGGGGCGCCGGGGGGATGCGCGGCCTCTGTATGAGCAGATTCTGAAGTTGAACCCCGACAACCCGATCGCGCTGAACAACCTGGCGTTCGCGCTGGCGGAAACGGGCGGGGATTTGGACCAGGCGCTGACGATGGCGCAGCGCGCGAAGGCGAAGTTTCCGGATGATCCGAACATTTCCGATACATTGGGGTGGGTCTATATCAAGAAGAACCTGAGCGATCAGGCGGTGAAGATTTTCCAGGAGGTAGTGGAAAAGAACGGGGACAACCCGATTTTCCGTTACCATCTGGCGATGGCTCTCTTCCAGAAGGGCGATAAGCCTTCGGCGAAGAAGGAATGCGAACTGGCGCTGAAGAGCAAGCCCTCGCGTGAGGACGAACAGAAGATTCGGGAGCTGCTGTCGCGGATCTGATGCGGAATCCGACTGTCGCTTACGTACTGCCTTTCGTTGCGTTCCTGGTGTTCCTGTCGCTGGACGGGAAGCTGGGATTGCCCGTGGACGTGGAATATCCGCTGCGTGTGTTTGTGCTGGCGGGAATCCTGTGGGTGTTTTCCCGGCACGTGATCGATTGGAAGGTCAAGAATTGGGCTGGGACACTGGGTATTGGCGTTCTGGTTTTCCTGCTATGGATTGCGCCGGATCACCTGATACCCGGATACCGTACGCACTGGTTGTTCCAGAATTCGGTGGTGGGGGCGGCACCGGCACCCACGGCGGGCTATGCGAGTCTTTCGTCGCTGGCGCTGGTGTTTCGTACGATCCGCGCCGCGGTGATTGTGCCGGTGGTGGAGGAGTTGTTCTGGCGAGGCTGGCTGATGCGGTGGTTGATCAAGCCGGACTTTCTGAGCGTTCCGCTGGGCACCTACGCCGGGCAGGCATTTTGGATTTCGGCGGTTTTGTTTGCGGCCGAGCACGGGCAGTTTTGGGATGTGGGGCTGGTGGCGGGAGCGATCTACAACTGGTGGATGGTGCGCACCAAGAGCCTGGGGGACTGCATACTGGCGCACGCGGTGACGAATGGGATCCTGTCGGGCTATGTGATGGCGACGGGCGAGTGGCAATACTGGTAGGCTGCCGGAGGTCTGGTTCGCCGCCGGGCATGCGACAATAGAAGAGACAATGATCGAAACCTTACGTCCTGGTGCACATGCCTCGTGCGCCAAAGTGGTCCTTTTTGACTTTGACGGGACTCTCTCCACGATCCGGTCCGGATGGGTGGAGGTGATGGTGCCCATGATGGTAGAGGAACTCGTCGCCACGAAGAGTGGCGAGTCAGAGGCGGAACTCACGGAAATTGTGAGGGAGTACGTGGGCAGGCTCACGGGCAAGGACACGATCTACCAGATGATTGAACTGGCGGATCAGGTGACGGCGCGTGGGGGCAAGGCGGAGGATCCGCTGGTGTACAAGCGGCGCTACCTGAGCCGGCTGTGGGTGATGATCAAGGACCGTGTGGAATCGCTGCGCGCGGGCAAGGCGGATCCGGAAAACTATATGGTTCCGGGGTCGCGGGCGTTGCTGGAGTCGCTGAAGGCGCGCGGCATGAAGCTGTACCTGGCGAGCGGCACCGATGATAAGGACATGAAGGAAGAGGCGCGGCTGCTGGATGTGGAGCGCTACTTCGACGGCGGCTGCCATGGCGCTTTGGACGCCTACAAGACCTTTTCGAAGAAGATTCTGATCGACCGGATTATCGGCTCGGCGGAAGCGAAGGGCGAGGAGTTTCTCGGTTTCGGCGATGGATTTGTCGAGATTGAAGGTGTGAAATCGGTTGGCGGCGTCACGGTGGGCGTGGCCACCGATGAGCCGGAATGCCAGCGGGTGGATGAATGGAAGCGCAAGCGGCTGGTGAACGTCGGCGCTGACTACATTGTTCCGAACTTCCTCAAGCTCCGCGAGCTCGAGCAGCTTCTGTTTCCAAACTGATGGCTTCCCAATACCGGCAATTCGACCGCGGCAGGCTGAAAGTGCTGCCGCTTGGTGAGCGTACGCACGATCTGGCGCTGGGGCGCTGGCTGGCTCTGCAGGATGAGACTCCGGCGTTCGCGCACCCGGATCTGGGGGCGGTAGCGGATCGATTGCGGGCTGCGCGGGAGGCGGGTGCGGCTCGGGTGTTGATCATGGGAGCACACCTGCTGCGGGCGGGTGTGAACCGGCACATCATCGACCTCATGGAGCGGGGACTGATTGACCATGTGGCGATGAACGGCGCGGGCGTGATTCATGATTATGAAGTGAGCCGGATCGGCGCGACGACGGAAAGCGTGGCGCGCTATATTGCGAGCGGGCAGTTCGGGTTGTGGCGGGAGACGGGCGAGTTGAACGATTGGATTCGGGGGGCGGCGGAAGAAGGGTGCGGGCTTGGGGAAGGGGTGGGGAAGCGGCTGCTGGAATCGGGATTTGGGAATGTGGAGTTGAGCGTGCTGGCGGCGGGCTACCGGCTGGGCGTGCCGGTGACCTCGCATGTGGGCATCGGGTATGACATTCTGCACGAGCATGCCAATTGCGACGGGGCGGCGCTGGGCGCGGCGAGCTATCGCGATTTTCTGATTTTCGCGTCGACCATAGAGCGGCTGGAAGGCGGAGTGGTGCTGAATTTCGGTTCGGCGATTATGGGTCCGGAGGTGTATCTGAAGGCGCTGGCGATGGCTCGCAATGTGGCGCATCAGGAAGGGCGTGTGATCCGGCATTTCACGACGGCGGTGTTCGACCTGGTGCCCATACAAGGGGATATTCACCGGGAGTTGCCGAAGACGGATCCGGGATATTATTTCCGGCCGCACAAGACGATGCTGGTGCGGACGGTTGCCGATGGCGGGGAGAGCTTCTATTTTTGCGGCGACCACCGGGCTACGTTTCCGGCGCTGCGGCGGAGTGTGCTGGAGCGGGCATGAACCTGGAGGCGATTCT
>CALFYN010000639.1 GCA_937952345.1 uncultured Acidobacteriota bacterium | reverse complement strand
TTTCGCCCATAAAGGTAAGCACTAAGGATAACCGATCAACCGTTCCGCAGCCGCCACGTGCGCCTTCGCACCGCGATTGCTCCGTGCAAATCTCCCGTGGCATATCCCGTCGCCCTATCCTTCGGGTACTTCTCCGCAGGATCTTCTTCACCTCCGGCGAGAAATTCGCCTGCGCCAATCTACACGCCACACAAACGGCCCTTCGCCGCGCGCGTCTACCCACTGCAATTCTTCTTGTTGCCTTTCCAGATTGCCTTGGGAGTTACAATCGTCGCTGGACTCCCACGAGTCCTGAACGTCTCATGTCCCATCGCCTTCGATCCGTCATTGCCTCTCTCCTATTGCTAGCCCCTCTAGCCGTCGCCGAGACGCGCGCCTGCGCGCACCGCGGCGACATCGAGCACTTCCCGGAGAACACCATTCCCGCGATCGCCTCCGCGGTCCGGAAAGGCGCCCCGCAGATTGAGTTTGACGTCAAGCACACCCGCGACCGGCAACTCGTCATCCTCCACGACCGCACGTTGCAGCGCACTTCGAACGGTTCCGGCGCGCCCGCCGATTTTACACTGCGCGAGTTGCTGCGCCTCGATTTCGGAGCCTGGTTCGCGCCCGTCTTCGCGGGCACCCGCATCCCGACCCTTCGCGAAGTGGTCGCCGCCGTGCCGCCAGACGTTTTGATGAACGTTCACCTGGACGCCGCCGATCTGTCAGTCGCCGTACCGGCGGCAACCGTCATCGCCGGAATGGGGCGGCTCGGCAGCGCCATCTTCGCCGCCACCGTGGAACATGCCGTCGAACTCCGCCGCCAATTCCCCACCGCTCGCATCTGCAATATGTCGCGCCAGAGCGGCGACCTGAATGCCTATGTGGAGAGCACCATCGCCATGCGCGCGGAGTTTATCCAACTGCGCGATACCGCCGATGGGCGCATCCCAGAGGGTTTGGAAAAAGCAATCGTCCGGCTGCACAGCAACAAGATCAAGGTGAATTACTTCGGTGCGCAAGACGAAGCGAAAATCCGTTCCCTCGCTGCCGCCGGTGTCGATTACATCCTCACCGACAAACTTGACCTCTGTATGCGTGTCCTCTCGCGATAACAATGACGACATTCTTCCTCCTCATTGCTACGATCCTGACGGCGTCCGATACCTACATCTTCGTCGACGATTCGGCCATCGTCGGCATGCAGGGTGTTCGCCGCGTGCTGCATCAAGGCGCGCGCCTGCCGAAACCTATTCTGGAACCCGAACGCCCCTGGGAGGGCCGGCGCATCTACACCTATGGCTCCGTGCACTACGACGCGGCGCGGAAGCTCTATCGCATGTGGTATAACTCGCGCATCCCCGTCGAGGTGGCGGCACGCTTTGCCGACGCCAAGCTCAAGCATGCCGACGTGGTGCTGCACGCCACGTCGCCCGATGGTCTCCACTGGACTCGCACCAACGCGGGCCTGTTCGACTTCGACGGCGCCAAAGCCAACAACGTCGTCCATCACTTCCACAGCCCCAGCGTTGTCGTCGACGATTCCGATCCCGCGCGCCGCTACACCATGGTTGGCTCGGATCGCAAGGCCAAAGGCTATTCGATCGCCTTTTCGCCCGATGGCCTCCATTGGACCGATGCGCCTTACAACCCCATCGTTCCTTCTTCCGACACCGTGACGCTCACCCGCAATCCGGCCACCGGCGAGTACCTCATGTTCCATAAGTGGAACACCGAAATCCGCGGCTTCAAGCGCCGCACCATCTGGCTTTCCACCAGCCGCGATCGCCGGCAATGGAGCAAGCCCGAACTCGTGCTGGCGCCCGACGAGATCGACGATGAGTGGGTGAAGCAGCCGGAACAGCGCACCGAGATGTACGTGATGAGCGCTTTCCCTTACGCCGGCAAATTCCTCGGCCTCGTGTCGATGTTTCGCGTCACTGCATCGCGCAACCGCTCCGAGTTGAAAGCCTTCTCGCCCAGTGAGCCGCCGAGTGGCGCCGATGGCCCCATCGACATTCAACTCGCCGTCAGTTCCGATGGCCGCAAGTGGTCCCGCACCGGGGAGCGCAAGCCGGTCATCGCTCTTGGTCCCGCTGGATCCTACGATGCCGGATGTATTCTCGGTGTGTCCAACGCAGTCATCACCGAGAACGAGATTTGGGTCTACTACACCGCCATCACGACCACCCACGGTGGCGATCTTCCTGACAAGCGCATCACGATCGGCCGCGCCTCGTGGCGTCTCGACGGCTTCGCGTCGATGCATGCCGATCAAGGCCACATCACCACCGTTGCCATGCAACTCGCCGGGAAGCGGCTGCTTGTGAATGCCGCCGCGAAATCCGGCCGGGTCGAAGTGGAATTACTCGATGGAAACAACAAGCCTCTGCGGGGCTTCTCGCGCGCCGATGCACGGCCGCTCACAGGTGACGGTGTCCGCCAATCCGTTTCCTGGAAAGGGGGCCATCGCGCACCGGCAGCAGCCCGAAGTCTGCGTGTGTATTTGAACAAGGCGGATCTGTTTGCGATCCGCCTCAAGCCCTGAGATTCAGCCCTGTGGTGTTACCGCGCGTTCAAACTCCGGCGATGCCTCCAGAGGTTGCGTCACCACCTGAGGGCAACGTAGGCAGGCGCTTTTGCCCTCCTGTACATACCATCGGCACGTGCCGCGGATGAGGCAGGTGGGTAGCGCTTCCACAACGGCCGGCAGGATTTGCACGATCCGTTTCGCCAGATTGCAGTCCTGTCCGTCGAAATGCGAGCAGCGCTTTTCCTCGCAATGCGCGGAGATACGAAAGACGGTGTTCGGATTCGCCGGACCGGCCTGTGCGAGCAGTTCCCCGGTCACGGGAACCTCTTCGTTGAGGTAGGCGATGCTGGAGACGCCTTCCTCATGAGTCACCACACCGAGCAGACGAGGCTCGCGCATGCCCGGCTGTGCACTGGGGCACAAGATGGGCCGTGCCGCTGTGTTGGACAACTCTCGTGCTCCGTTACAGGATTTCGTGGCTCAGTTCCCGCTCAATGAATCCAGCGAGGATCTTGCCCGGCTTGTGCACTACCACAGGGGTGATGCGCAGCCCCGCCGTGCCGGCCGCTTTCGCGTTCGCCGCGATCGTCGTCGCCACGCCCGTCGCCAGTTGCAGTTGCTTGGCGGCGTTCAGTTTCTCCGGAGCAATATATCCCCAAATGGGCCCTTTGATGATACGTCCGGAACCAGTTGCCGCCTTCACCGCCGCTTGCGTAAACTTCGACAGATCGGCCGTGGAAATACTCTTCGCTTTAGTCGCCATTATTCAGCTATCCTCCTGATTCCCAGCACGTTGGAATCTTATGATAACTGGGAGGATATGTCAATAGAAATCAGGCCGGCTTGCCGAAGCGCTGCGTTGCGAAACCAACTACGGCGCCCAGAATACTGCCCGGAATCATGATCTCCAGAAAGTACGAATTGCCGTTCACCGGCTCAATCGCGATGGGATATGTCACCGCCATTCCAGCCAGTAAACCCACCAAAATCCCGAGCGGAATCGATTGGAATTTCCGCGCGAAGAATCCGGCAATCAGCCCCGTGATCAGTCCCTTGAATGTAGACCCGATCAGTATCCCCACGATCAGCGGACGCGAATCGGGATACAGCATCGCCGTCGATCCATCGAATACGCCGAGAATCGCCCCGAGTACGATTCCTACCACCGGCTTGTTCCAATTGTTGAACATCGGCTGCCTCCACTCTCCTATTACACGAATCCCAGAGTTCCTTTAGCGGCGAGAGAAGAAGAATACCAGAAACCGCATCGCCGCGTACCTCAGCACCAGCAGCAGCAGCGTGCGGTTGTTGGCGCAGAAACGGCTCACCCGTTCCAATAGATTCTCCCGGTGCGCTGACACCGGCATCCCGTCCAGATAACGCAGCGCATCCAACCCCAACTCCTGCGCGTTTGTATAGCGCTGTTCCCGCTCCTCGTGGCAAGCCTTGCGAATCATGCTCCGCACGGGCTTCGCCGTCTCGCCCTGACACAAGAACTCGAGTATACGCCCCAGTGAGTAGATATCGGCGCGGGCATCAATCTCAGCGTCACCACGAGCCTGTTCCGGAGCCATGTAGTGCGGCGTGCCCATCACTCGGCCCGTGGCGTTGTCCTGATGCAGCTTGGCAAGTCCCCAGTCCATCACCAGCACTTCGCCGAAGCTACCGATCATGATGTTGGCGGGCTTTAGGTCGCGATGCACCACGCCCCGCGCATGCGCGTAGGCCACGGCCTCGCAGATGGACTCGAACAGCCGGAGCTTGCGCGGCAGGCTCTCTCCCAACTGTGCATCGAGCCGGGAGCCTTCCACGTACTTCATCGAATAGTACAGCCGTCCTCCCGCGAGTTGCCCGAAGTCGTATACGGGAACGATGTTGGGATGTTCCAGCCGGGCCAGCGTGCGCGCCTCGTGACGCATGCGCTCCGCCAGTTCTTCCGATGCATCGTCGAGGTGAAATACCTTGATGGCCACCTTACGCTCCAGCATCGCGTCTTCGGCAAGGTACACAACGCCCATGCCACCGCGGCCAAGCTCTTCGATCAGCCGGTAGCGCGTGCCCTCGAAGTCAGGCAGCGTTGCCGCCTGCCGTAGTCGTTCCAAAGCACGGTCGGAGATGGGGCGCACGGTATGCATACGAATATACCCCAGCGCCGTTGTATGATCTCTAGGAACAGGAGCGTAGCAATGAGCGATTATACACGCCGTACCTTCGCCAGAACCGCCATGGCCGCGGCTGCTCTGGCCCCCGCCGCGGCCGCGAAGCCGCTGCCGCCGTTAACGCCGGGCATCAAAATCTCCATGCAGGTCGGTGAGGAAGTCACCGAAACCGACCTCACCTGGATCAAACAGATGGGCGTCGAATATCTCAACGTGCAAACCGGCAAGGGCCGCGGTACCTACGAGAATTTCACCGGCATCAAGAAGCGCGTTGAGGCGGCAGGCCTCAAGGTCTGGAACATCTCCAACAACGACAATCGCAACATCGAGGAGATCACCCTCAACCTGCCCGGCCGCGACGCCAAGATCGAATGGCTCAAGCAGTACATCCGCGACACCGGCAAGGCGGGAATCGGCTACATCACCTATGCCCACATGGCCAATGGCATCTGGTCCAGCAAGCCCGAAACAACGCGCGGCGGCGGCCAGGCGCGTGCCTTCAAGCTCGAAACGGCCCAGGGCTTCTGGAATGGTAAAACCTACACCGGACCGCTCAGCCACGGCCGCAAGTATTCCAAGGAAGAGCTCTGGGAGAACTACACCTACTTCATCAAGCAGATCGCTCCGGTAGCCGAAGAGGCGGGAGTCCGCATCGGCATTCATCCCGATGATCCGCCGGTGCCCGAGCTCGCCGGCATTCCCCGCCACATCTTCGGCACCTTCGATGGTTACGTGAAGGCGCTTGAGATCGCCAACTCACCGGCCATCGGCGTGTGCCTTTGTTGCGGCACGTGGATGGAAGGCGGCAAGTCCACCGGCAAGGATGTCTACGAAGCGGCCAAGGCCTTCGCCAAGATGGGCAAGCTGTGGAAGATTCACTTCCGCAACGTCACCGCACCGATTCCTTACTTCGTCGAAACCTACATCGACAACGGCTACACCGATATGTGGAAGCTGATGCGCACGCTGGTGGAGGCGGATTTCCGCGGCAACCTCATCGCCGATCACGTGCCCGCCATGGCGCCGGGCCGCCACGCCGCATGGTCTTACAGTATTGGATACATCCGCGCCCTCTATCAGGCCGCCGCACAACTGAAGCGCGGCTAGGCGCCGGTCCAGTCCACTGTACGCACTTCGCCCAATAGAAACAGGTAGCAGGCGGCGCCGCCCACCAGCACGCCGGACGCGGCCAGGAAGGCGAGCAGGAATGAGCCTGTCTCGCC
>CALFYN010000638.1 GCA_937952345.1 uncultured Acidobacteriota bacterium | reverse complement strand
ACGGTCGAGGCACATGCCGTCGATGCCGCGATGGGCTCCGAAGTCATGCAGCACTTTGGCTTCCCCAAGCGATAAATCCGCATTTACGGGATAGGCTCGCAATTGGCGCAGTTCCGTTTCGAGGCGTCCGCTTTGTGCAACGTAGAGCACTGACCCATCGGATGAGAATAGAAGCCCGTTCGGGCGTGTGGTGTCGAACGTCAGGCGTGTGACGGAGTGCGATCCATCAGCCTGCGGATCGAGGCGATACACGGATTCGTGATCGAGGTCCATGTGGGTACGATCGGCGCTCCACGGACCAGCCGCGCCTTCGTAGAACGGATCGGTGAACCACACGCGCATGTTGGCATCCACCACCAGATCATTGGGGATGTTGAAGCGCTTGCCTTCGAAGCGATCAGCCAGCACGGTTTCCGTGCCGTCGTTTTCATAGCGGACCACGGCCCGATGATGCTCATCCGCTCCGCCCCGGCAGGCGTACAAACGCCCGAGTGTGTCGTAGGCCAGGCCGTTGGCGCAATTCGTATTCTCACGAAAGACGCCGATCTGCGAGCTTGCCGGATCAAAGCGCATGATGAGGCTTTGCTGAATGCGTGTGTAGAGAAGCGCGGCGCCGTTCCAGACAGGGCCTTCGCTTACGCCGCCGTAGGGCGGGTCGAGAACTTCAAATTGCCAATTCACTTCTGATAGCGTACCGCAGAGAAGGTGGACGGACTACCACTCGCCGGCTTTGATCAGCTTCTTGATTTTGCGGCGAATCAGGTCCCGCTTGAGCGGGCTCAAGTGGTTGAGGAAAAGGATGCCATTGAGGTGGTCGATCTCATGCTGCATGGCGCGGGCGAGCAGTTCCTCACCAGTGATCTCGATGGGATTGCCGTGGCGGTCCCGAGCCCGGACGGTGGCTTTCATGGCGCGCGAGACATCTTCGCGGAAGCCAGGAATACTGAGACAGCCTTCTTCACCGACCTGCGTGCCCTCTTTGAAGACGATCTCGGGGTTGACGAGCACGATGCGCTCGTCTTCGATTTCACCGGCGGAGCAGTCGATGACGGTTAATTGCTGCGATACGCCGACTTGAGGGGCGGCGAGGCCTACTCCTTTGGCGGCCCACATGGTTTCGAACATCCCGTCAACGAGTTCCTGCAATTCGGGGCCGAAGTCTGTGACTGGTTGGCACGGCTTTTCCAGAATGGGATCGCCGTACTTCACGATCTTGAAGGTCATCTTTCCTCTTATTTTAGCAGGGGAGCATTACCGCGGTCCCAGAGAAATCGATCAGGGCCGGCGGGAGTTTTGGATCGCCGTTGTGAGATCCCGCTGCAGTTGGGCGGCGCGCGTGTGCAGGGTGCGCAGTTGGCGCAAGTCCTCCTCGGCGAGCGATACGGCGTTCTGAATGCGTGACAGTTCGTTGCCGGCGGCGGCCGTGCCGTCGCGCATGGAATCCAGGCGCAGGCTGAGAGCGCGGAACAGATCGGTGGCCTCACGGTAGCGGAGTTGGATGTTGTTCATGAAGGCCTCACGGCGGCGGGCGAGGTTGTCCATGTCATCGAAGACCTGCTTCAGGCGGGCCGCTTGTTTGCGCGCCTCTTCGGTCTGCTTGCGGAGATCCCCTTCAAGCTGCAGCAGCCGCTTATTGCGGATTTCGAGGTCTGCCTGAGCCTGAGCGGAGGCCCTTGAGGCGGTCTCGAGTTTTTGGGAAAGCTCGGCCATCTCCGCCTCGCGCCGCTTCAGTTCCGCCAGTTGCTGTTCACGGGTTTCCGCCAACTGCTGCTCAAACTCAGTGATCTTGAGGCGCAAGTCGGCGAGGGCCTGACCCTGGTTGGACAACTCTCGATCCTTGCCTTCAATGAGGCGGAGCAGTTCCGTGGGAGATGCGCCAGCAGGGGGTGGTGCAGTCTTGACGCTGGGGCGCGGGGTTGGTGTGTGTTCGTCCGGAGCGGAGCGCAGAGCGGCGAGCTCTTCCTTGAGTTGGTCGATCTCCAGGCGCAAGGCATCCTCGCTGGTGGAGGGGAGTTGCGGCGGCGGAGGCGAAGCGGTGGTCCGCGAACGAGTCTGATAGAACAAAACGGCGGCGATTGCCAGCGCCGCGAACGACACGATCGGCAATAGGCGTTTCATTGCGATTGGGCCCCTCCTCGGGGCTTGACAACATCCGCCAACGGGGCTTGCCTGCGGGCGCGGAATTGCAGCTTCCGGCCTTCTGCTTCGAGCGATACATCCAACTGCTTCTGTTTCCCGGGGCGCCATTCGGCGTCGACGCGGTGGAGGCTGATGATTGCCTGCATGGATTTGGTAATGGCCGCGGGAATTTCCACGAGGCTGCGGCAGAACTCCGCGGCGCCGCCACTGGCCGCCGCGAGATCGAGAATTCCGGTTTGATAGGCTGTGTTCAAACGGTCAGTGTAATAGTTTAGCTGCACGGCGAAGACTGGGGTATCGCCGTGATTGAGACGGGCGGCGATCTGGCGAATCTTTTCCTTGATGAGCGCTTCCGGGAAGCGGCGGCTCATGTCGCCGGAATCACTGGAGTTGACAACAGGGTTCGTGTAGTCTTCGCGATAGTTGCCGATGGTGCCATCGCTGATGAACAGGACGGCGACGCGGACTCTGGCTTTGGATGCGACCCGGTCACCCAACAGTTGGGCAGACTCAATGGAGTTGAGCAACCCCGCGCGTCCACTGACGGGCAGCGTCTGAAGGGTTTCGATGAGCTTCTCGCGACTCTCCTGGGGATCCACCAGAACCCGCAACCCGTCTTGCGCGCGGAGCAGCGCCACGCTCACATTGGGGGGAAGTTTCTGCAATTCTGCAAGCAGGGCCGAGCGGGCCGGATCGACGAGTGTCAGATCGCCGGCCCAATCGAGTACGAGCAGCAACAGCAGGTCGTCGGACTGGCTGAGCAGTCGTGTCACTTTGGCGGGCTGGCCATTGACGAACAGCTTCATGTCCGGGGCTTTGGGGGATTCGCCTTCGGCGAACCAGAACGGTACGCGTATACCGGCGGCGGGCGGATTCTTAGCCGGTGGCGGAGGCTCGGCCGTGAGCGGCGCAAGCGCCATACACAGCATCGTGAGTGCCGTCGCGAATCTCAAAAGCTAAACCTCATGCCCAGTTGGATCACGCGGCCGCCGCGCGATCCAATGATCTTGCCGGCGTTGACGTTGGGAGCCGTTGCCGGACCGATCATGGTGTCGGGATCAGTCCAGTTGGCGTGGTTGACGAAGTTCAAACCGACCATGCTTAGCTCGACGCTTTTCTCACTGCCTAGCGGGATACGTTTGTTGACCGCGAGGTCGTGATTCTGGCTTGACGGCATGCGAAGCGTGGGGTGGGTGCGCGAGGCGTCCCCGATACTGAAATCAGGCGGCTGGGCGAACGCCGCGGGGTTAAACCACAGTTCCGGTCCGGGGTCGGCAACGTGGGGATTCACTCCCGGGACCACGTTGACGTTGAGCGCATCCACTACGTTGCCGGTGTTGTTGAATTGGGGCCGCAGTGCCACGGGCTCTCCACTGATGAGCGTGGTGACGCCACTCAAGCTCCAGCCATCGACGACATAGCGGCGCCATCCGGCAAACGAGAGTAGCATGCGGTTGCTGCCGATCGGCAGTTCATAGTTATACGTGAGTGTAAAGCGGTGGGGGTTGTTGCTGGAGGTGAGGGACCATTCGTTGTGGCGGTTGTAGTAATCCTGCACGCCGTACGGACCGGAGTAGTTGTCCATTTGCTTGGAAACCTCGTAGTAGGCGGACATGGACAATCCACCTGAGGCGCGCTTATCGACGCGCACATAAGCGGCATCGCGCTTATAGCGTCCTTCGGGCCAGGCGGCGTAGACATCGAAGCGCCGGTATTGCGGGTAGGGACGCAGGGAGCGATTGAAGTCCTCGTCGTTGAGTTGGTCGCGATACTGGAGCGCATCGAGGTGAACGGCGTTGGGGTTGGCGCTGCCGCTGCCGAGCAACAGGTTGCGCCCGTAGGCGTGGCCGGCTCCGACCGTCATCAGGAACGATCCGCGGAATTCACGCTCCACGGAGAGCCCCGCCGACTGATAGGTGGGCTGGCGCCCGGTGGGTTCGACAAGATCGGCAACGGTGTCATTGGCGGCTTCCGGGCGGAAGTCTGGGAACTGCTGGCGCGAAACGAGCCCATCGCGCAGGCGAACAGCGGGTTCCAACTGGGGGTTCTCGCTGATCCACGTAGGGGAGCCATTGAAGGCTTGCGTCCCCCATTGCACCGAATAGATGGGGATGGCGGAATAGCTGCGGGAATAAGACGCACGGAGGACGGTGTTGGTTTGTCCCAGCAGATTCCAGGCGATGCTGGCGCTGGGCTCGGCATTTACCAGCACGGGCTGGAAGGCCCGCCCCTGGCCGTTTTGGCCGGCAACGATCAACGCGCCGGGGCGGCCGTTGGCAGGATTGATGGCAGTGAGGGAGATGGTGGACTGCCGGTTATAGCGTTCCACGCGTGGGGTGCTCGCTTCCATACCTATGCCGATGGAGAGATTCAGGCCCTTGCGGATTTCGACCTGATCGGAACCGGAGATGACGAACCGGGTGCGGCGGAAATATGAGGGCGAGGCGACGACGCTGCGCTCGGCGAAGTTGGAGAGTCCCAGCAGAAAGCTGGCGAAGGCGTGTCCGGTATTCACGATGCCCGGGAGGCTGGTGAGCCCCGAGGTGAATGTGAAGCTGCCCTCGGGGTATTGGGGGGCGTAGATGTTCACCCGCTC
>CALFYN010000637.1 GCA_937952345.1 uncultured Acidobacteriota bacterium | reverse complement strand
GAAACAAGTCCGCCAGTCGAGACCCATGTCGTGTAGCATCCAGGCGAACAGAGGTGGACCTACCATGGAGGCGACATTGGTTCCGGCGTTGAAGATGCCCGTGGCGAAGGCCCGGTCGCGCTTCGGGAACCACTCGGCAACTCCCTTGATCGCGGCTGGGAAATTCCCCGACTCGCCCATTCCCAGCATTGCCCGCCATCCAGCCAGCATCATCGTGGTCTTCGCTGTGGCATGCAGCATTGCCGCCAGCGACCACCAGGCGATCGAAACGGCGTACCCGATGCGAGTGCCGTAACGATCCACCAGTTTCCCCATGAAGAGAAATCCCACAGTATAAGCCGCCTGGAAGGCGCCATTGACCAGTCCGTAGTCCTGATCGTTCAGATCGAGATCCTTGCGAATCACCGGGATCAGGACGGAGAAAACGATGCGGTCTAGATAATTGATTGTGGTGGCGAAAAAGATGAGGGCGAGGATCCACCACCGGACGCGGGACATGGAAGGATTCTGCACTGTAAGCGATTATAAGCGAAGCAGCCTACGCGATACCTCATGTGAGGGTGCTGGGATATCCGCAAGATTGACGAAACGAAAGCACCTCTCTGTGCCACTAATATATTGGGAGTCCCAGTTCAATCGTGGTTCACGCTGGATTCGCGCGGATGTTCTTCACCGGCATCCAGTCACGTGGAGGGGCGCACCCACGAATTGCGGCAGGGGCTCCCGAAAGCCTGCCCTGTTACCATGAAGTGTGGCGGATAAACCATTTCTCGAACCTCGCATTGGTCTCAACCGTATCTATACGCGTCGTGGTGACCGCGGTGAGACTAGCCTCGTCGGTGGCCAGCGTGTACCGAAAAATTCCCTGCGCATCGAATGCTACGGCACGGTTGACGAACTAAACTCAGCCGTCGGACTGGCGTGCGTTTCGCTAGAGGAGTTGCGGCAACCGCAGCCCGATTTGGAACCGTTGCTCGCGATCCTGCACCGAGTCCAGCATGAGTTGTTCAATTTGGGCAGCATTCTGGCCACCTATCCGGACGACGTCCACCCCCAGCAGCCTCGTGTCACCGAAATCGAAATCGAACGCCTGGAACACGAAATCGATGCCATGAATGAGCCACTTTCTCCGCTGCGATCGTTCGTGCTGCCGGGGGGAAGCCGCGTCAATGCCGAACTACACCTTTGCCGGACGATCTGCCGCCGCGCCGAACGCATCGCCGTCGCCCTCAGCCATGAAGAACACGTACCGAACGACGCCATCGGATACCTCAATCGCCTGAGCGACGCTTTCTTCGTTTGGAGCCGCTGGGTGAACCACAAGCTCGGCGCGCCGGAGATTCTCTGGGAGCCCAACCTAGCCGCTTCCGCGAACCACTAGCTGCCATGCGAGGGGTGTACCCCAGACTGGCCGGCCCTCCTGTTGAGGTTCTTGGCCGGCGGCACCTTCCTGTTCGGCCCGCTCTCATTGGTGTACTGCTGACTGGCCGGGAACGAGCCTAAGGTTCCGCCTCGTTGTTTGGGCGTATTCGCTTTGCACTCCTTGCGATCAGAACTTTTCAGATAAAGTATTCAGATATGCAACGCAGATCGTTTCTGGCAGCGGCCCTAGGTGCTCCGGCCTTGATTCGTTCCCAAACTGCCGAACGGCCTAACGTCCTGTTCATCGCTTCCGACGACATGAACAACGATCTCGGCTGCTATGGGCATCCCATCGTCAAAACGCCAAACCTCGACAGACTTGCGGCTCGCGGCGTACGTTTCGACCGGGCCTATTGCCAGTACCCGGTCTGCGGGCCAAGCCGATGCTCACTGCTGACCGGACTTCGCCCGGATTCCACTGGCATTTTCGAGAACAACATCGCCGTGCGCGACAAATTGCCCGACGTCGTCACCCTACCGCAATTATTCAAGAACAGCGGATGGCGATCCGTGCGCGCCGGCAAGATGTATCACATGGATGTTCCGGGGTCGGTCGGCACGAACAAGTGGGATGATCCGCCCAGTTGGGATGTTGCCATCAGCCCTCCCGGCAGCGAGCAGAGAACGCAAGGCCAGGGAGGCAACATCCTTCCGGGCCGGCGGGCCGCCTGGCACGCGATTGCCTTTTCCGGCGAAGGTAAGGACCAGGCCGATGAGAAAGCCACGGAGATCGCGATGGAAACCATCTCCGCCAATGCAAACCGCCCGTGGTTTCTCGGCCTCGGTTACCTTCGACCCCACCTGCCTCATGTCGCGCCCGCGCGGTTCTTCGATCTTTATCCACTCGGTTCCATTCCCGCACCGGTGAATGCTCCTAACGACCTCGACGATATCCCCGAGGCCAGCGAGATCGCCATCAACACTCGTGCGAAAGACATGGGTGGCATGACCGAGATGCAGAAAAAGGAGGCCATCCGCGCCTACTACGCTTCGGTCTCCTATATGGATTGGCAGGTCGGCCGTGTTCTTGATGCACTGGAGAAGTCGGACCAATCGAGGCGTACGATTGTCGTGTTCTGGGGCGATCACGGCTGGCACCTTGGCGAGCATCATCGCTGGCACAAGCGCAGCCTGTTTGAGGAATCCATGCGCGCCCCGTTGTTGATTGCGGCCCCCGGTGCGAAGGGAAGCGGCAAATCTACACGCTCATTGGTGGAGTTCGTTGACATCTACCCAACGCTGGCAGATCTGGCAAGATTGAAGCCGCCGCTTAACCTCGAAGGGCAAAGCTTAAGGCCGCTGCTCGACAACCCATCGCGTCCATTCAAATCGGCTGTATTTAGCGTTGTCACGGCACCGAACGGCATCGAAGGCCGCGCCGCGGTCAACGAACGATACCGTTACATCCGATGGACAGGGCCCAAACCCGGCGAGGAACTCTACGACCGGCAGACCGATCCGCGAGAGTTTACCAACCTTGCAGCGATGCCCCGGCACAAGAAAACGCTCGATCAGATGCGGGCAGTTCTCGATGCCGGATGGAAAGCTGCGCGCGCCCGCGTCTAGCTCCTGACCCTCTTCAGGATCAACTCCAGAAACGGATCGCGTCCCGCTACGTGATCCGCATATTGTATTTCCGCCCGAACTTGGGGTAGCAGCGAAGCGGGATCTGCTTTCAACAGCTCGAAATGCCGCGTGGAACAAAACGCCGCCAGATTTGAGCGCGGCAGGACAATCTGCTTCGCCTCCCCGAAGTGGTTCGGCTTTCCACCCGTCGGCTCGCCAACCATCGTGATAGAGGTTTGCTGTGTCAACTGCACGGCGTTGATCAAAGCTGACGAATACGTCGCCCGGCCGATAATACCAAACAGCCTTCCTTTCCGATTTACGGAACTCCCACGCAGGAACTCAATCAGAGGGTTCAGCAAACTGGAATCCCCTCCGCTGTTTAGCCGCAGGTCAATGATCAGCCGTGCTACCTTCCCGCTTTGTATCTCCTGGCACACTTGCTGCAGGAAAGCGGCGATCGGTTGCGACGGCTCATTCTCACATCGGCTGTAGTGAAAGTAGAGGGTACCGGCCGGCTCAATGCGCGCCGTCCAATATGCCAGCCACGGGTTGCGCCGGTACAATGGCGGTGTTTTCTTGCGGTCGTCATACACGCGATCGAATCCGCCCGCGCTGCGCATATCTACCGGGTTCAGATCCACCGTCCCACCTTCGTATCCCAACGCGGTAGCCTTGCCAGGCGCAGCCATACCCGCCGCCCGCAGCAAGCCAGGAAAACTCAAATACTGCGGCAACCGGTGCCGCAGCACCCATTCATTCTCATGCGGAATCAACTCAGCCAGTGCCTGACAGGCCGTTTCGATTTCCCGACCGCCGATCGCCAGAACCCTTTTGCCGAGGGCGGGAATTGCCTCCCGGCTCGCCGCGGCAACATAGATACCGTCGGCGAACCAATAGAGTCCGACCGGCAGAATCTGCTGCCCGAACAAGGCATGCAGCGGGATGCCTGAGTGCGAATCACCCAATGCGTGAAAAGCCCGCAACAATCCGGCGCGAATCTGAGGCTCGTCGTGCCGGCCGATTGCTGCTTCCATCTTTTCCACGGAGGCTTGGAACGCCTTCCGTCTCGATTCCTCCCGCCACCCCGGATGCAGACGCTGCACTTCCGTGCTGAGGAACCTCACATCTTCCCTCCAGTCGTCCGCAGTGAGCGTGTTCTGCCCCGCAAGTGCCAAAGGGGCGGCCAACAAGGCTCTCCGGCGTGTGATTCGACGCATGTCCCAACCCTAGACGCGACTGCGCACGATTGTCAATTCCCTCTTCGGCCTGCTGCATTTGCGATCATCTTATCCATGGCCCGGATTCTCATGGTATCGTCGGAGGCCCGCCCCTTCTCCAAGACAGGCGGCTTGGCCGACGTGTTGGGATCGCTTCCCCCCGCCTTGGCCGAACAGGGCGAAGAGGTCGCGGTGGTTCTGCCGCGCTATCGGGGCACCAGCCTCAGCGGAGCTCGCAAAGTCGCTGAAAATATCACACTCTGGATCGGTCCCGGCCGTTATGCGGCATCCCTATGGCTGGTTCACCTGAGAGGCGTGGATTTTTATCTCGTCGATTGCCCGGTCTTCTTCGATCGCGAGGGGCTTTACGCCGTCGCCGGAAAGGACTACTGGGATAATGACACGCGCTTTGCCGCACTCTGCCATGCGGCGCTTGCCGTTGCTCGCCACTTCTTTCGCCCTCACATCATTCATTGCCACGACTGGCAGACCGGACTCCTCCCCGCCTACCTGCACCAGTACTACGCTACCGACCCCACCTTCCATGGTGTCAAAACCGTCTTTACCATTCACAACCTTGGCTATCAGGGGCTGTTCGATCGCGGCCGCATGTTCTGGCTCGGCCTATCCGATACCCTGTTCCGTCCCGATCTCGTCGAGTTCCACGGTAGCATCAACCTCCTCAAAGCTGGTTTGGTCTACAGCGACCAATTGACCACTGTATCCCCAACCTATGCGCGTGAAATTCAGACTCCGGAGCAAGGCTTCGGCCTCGACGGCCTCCTCCGTGCTCGCTCGGCACGCCTAACCGGAATTCTCAACGGCATCGACTACTCCGTGTGGAACTCGGAGACCGATCCGCATCTGGCCGCGCCCTTTTCCCACACCGCATTGGAAGGCAAGCGCGCTTGCAAGCTGGATTTGCTCCGTACCATGGGCCTGCCGACCGATGATCCGGAAACTCCCGTCATCGGCATCGTGTCCCGCTTCGCCTCCCAAAAAGGCTTCGACCTCATCGCTCAAGTGGCCTATGACCTTGTGCATTGGGATCTCAAAATGGCAGTGCTCGGTAACGGCGATCCGCAATACGAGTCCCTATTCCGCACCCTTGCCGAATTGCGTCCCGACAAGTTTGCCGTACGGGTTGCCTTCGACGATGCCCTGGCCCACAAGATAGAAGCCGGCTCTGACATGTTTCTCATGCCCAGCCACTATGAACCCTGCGGGTTGAACCAGATGTACAGCCTCCGCTACGGGGCCGTTCCCATTGTCCACGCCACCGGTGGCCTCGATGATACGATAGACGGTGGGACGGGATTCAAGTTCTGGTCCTATTCAGGGGAAGCAATGCTTGGCGCGTTACGCGAGGCGCTCACTGTCTACGCCCTCGATCGTGAGCGTTGGAACGGCATGGTACGCCTCGGGATGCAAAAGGACTTTTCCTGGAGCAAGTCCGCGGCCGCCTATTCCCGGCTCTATGCCGAATTGCTCGCTTGAATCCTTTTCGCAAGATTCGCATCTATAGACACGTGGAGATTGAAACGAAAATGGCAGGTCAGAATACGTTGACATTCACGGATGCCGGCTGGGACAGCGAAGTCCTAAAGTCCGATGTTCCCGTGCTCGTGGATTTTTGGGCGGAATGGTGTGGCCCCTGCCGCATGATGGGGCCCACGGTAGATGCCGTTGCAGACGGCTACGCCGGCAAGGTGAAAGTCGGCAAGCTCAATGTCGACGAGAATCCCGGAAGCGCAATGCGCTACAACATCCGCGGGATTCCCACCATTCTTCTCTTTAAAGGTGGTCAGGTAGTGGAGCAGCGCGTCGGCGCGACGGGCAAGGCTGATATCGAGAAGATGCTCAGCAGCCATATTTAGCTCCCTCCGCGGTTTTCCCTCACTAGCCCGCCCGGCTGACGATTCAGCTGCGGCGGGCGCTTCTTTTTGTAATACAGTCTTCAGTATCCTTACGGATCCGCCGATAGTCTGAATGGACTACTACCGTTCTGCACCGTGGCGTATCTCGACAATCTCCGCGAATACTCACGGCGGCACGGTTTCGTGCCTGCTGTCGCGGCCTTGTCAGTGGCTGCTAACCTTTTTCCACTGAACATTTACGAGGGTCTAGACCTCTGGTTCGGGGGTGTCTTCCCCTGTGTTGCCATCCTGTACCTCAGCCCTCTGCAAGGGGCCGTTGCCGCCGTATTGGCCTATTGCGCCACGTTCGCTGTCACCGGGCATCCGCATGGCATGATCGGAGCCGTATTGCTGGCTCTAACCGCCGCCCTGGCGCGTAGCGCTGATACGCGGAAGTTCTTCCTCGATGTGCTTCTTGGGCTTTCCTTTGCTGCCCCACTGCTTGCTATGTTATTGCAGCACTACGTTGGAACTCCCGGTGAAGCGAGCCTTACGCTCTTACTGAAGCCTCCCGTGAACTCCATTCTCAACCTCGCGCTCGCGATGCTGCTTGTGGAAACCACGGGGGCGCGGCGCTGGCTGCCGGGGGCAGGATCGGCGACACCGCATCCATTGCGAGCCTCAATGTTAGCTGGGTTGCTGGCCGTTTCGATTGTGCCGCTGGTGCTGGTTGTGCTCTTTCAGAGCAGGCATTTCGAGAGGAACCTGCAGCGTGAGTGGGAGGGCAAGCTGAAAGACACAGCGAGTTCGATTTCCGCAGAGCTGCGCTGGCAACTCGAAAAACATGTAGATGCGGTTGCGGCGGCCGCAACCCTGTTGGAAGAAAGAGGCGGGAAGTCGCCGGATCAGCTTCTTGAGGTATGGCACAAACGTTACCCCGGATTCCTCACAATGATCGCTACGGATGAGCTTGGGCGCTTGATCGCCGCTCATCCCCGGGTGCTAACTGGTGGCGGGGATCCCCGCTTCGTCCATGTTGTTTCTGATCGCTCCTATTTCCGCGAGCCGAAGGCCAGCGGCCGACCCCACGTTTCGCATGCCTTCCGCGGCCGGGGCTTTGGGACAGACCCGATTGTTGCCATTAGCGCGCCTTACCAGAGGAATCGCCAGTTTGCGGGTGTCGTGGAAGGATCGCTCGACCTTACCCGCCTGCGCGATGCCGTCAAGGGCCTTGCCGCAGTCCGAAACGCGGAGTTAATCCTGTTGGATGGAAGCAAAGTCGTTGCCGCGACATCGGGCACCGGGCAAAGTCATCTCGACGATCTCAGCGGCACGTCATTGCTGGCGCAAATACGAGAGCATGCTGCTACTGCTCTGCCATTCCGCATGCAGATCGGCGATGCCGAATTTCTCACCACGGCAGTTAGCGGCCCTTCCCCCGATTGGGTCGTCTGTGCCCTCATTCCGCAATCGGTATTGATCTCGGGGTTGAACAGGTACATCACCGAAACCACGCTTTTCCTTGTTGTCATCATGGTTTTGAGCGTCATCGCCGCTAATTTCCTTGCTCGCCAAGTAACCAAGCCTCTCGACAGTCTCATGCGGCAGGTACGCAACCTGCGCGATGAACCGGCGAGCTATCACCTCATGTCCACCGGCTGTGAATCCGGACCTGAGGAGATCCAGATTCTCTTGGGTGACTTCCAGAAGATGGCCGCGAAGCTGCAGCAAACCTATCGGGGATTGGAGAACTCCATTCAGGAACGCGATGCACTCAATACCCGCCTGACCGAGCTCCTCAGCGAACTCGAAGAACGCGTCAGGGAGCGCACCGCCGAATTTGAGGTCGCCAAAACCCGTGCCGAGGAAGCCAGCCGCACGAAAAGCGCTTTCCTTGCCAACATGAGCCACGAAGTTCGTACTCCGCTGAATGGCGTGATCGGCATGCTCACGATGCTCCTTGACCACTCTCTCGATGCCGAACAGCGCAGGCGTGCGTGCATCGCTCTCGATTCCGCCGAATCGCTACTGAGCGTACTGAACGATGTTCTGGATCTCTCTAAGATCGAAGCCGGCCATCTGGAAATCCAGCGGCTGCCATTTCGAATGGATAACCTCATTGAGACGGCGCTGCTACCCTATCGCACCACTGCGGAGTCCAAAGGGTTGTTGTTCCAGGTGAGCGTTGATGCAAAAAGCCGTGACACCTTCTACGGGGATCCGGCTCGTCTACGCCAGGTTCTCGCGAATCTCGCCGGCAACGCCGTTAAATTCACTAGGAAGGGTTCGCTCTCTGTTCTTGTCCACGGGCTGGAAATCGATGACCGCTCTCGCGCTATTCACGTCCAAATCCGCGACACTGGAATCGGAATCCCGAAGGATGCGCAACTCAAGCTCTTCCGGCCTTTCCAACAGGCGGACTCCACAACAACCCGCAAGTTCGGCGGCACGGGGTTAGGCCTCGCCATTTGCCGCGAGCTCATTCAACGGATGGGTGGAGTGATCGGATTCGAGAGCGCCGAAGGCTTAGGCTCCACGTTTTGGTTCCGTGTCGTACTCGATCTGGCGCCGGAATCGCTTCCAGCCCAACCAGCGCAGCCCACAGCCGCCGCCGTTGCCCGGAATCGCGGATGTGTTCTCATCGTCGAAGACAACAGCGTCAATCAGCTTGTTGCCCAGCGCCTCGTGGAGAAGGCCGGATTCTCCGCAACGGTTGTCGATTCTGGGCGTCTTGCCCTGGACTTGGTGGCCAAGTCCAATTTCGACGCCATTCTGATGGACTGCCAGATGCCCGAAATGGACGGCTATCAGACCACCGCCGCCATCCGGCAGATGAAAACCGGAAGCCGCATTCCCATCATCGCCATGACCGCGCACGCCATGACTGGCGATCGAGAACGGTGTCTCGCCTCCGGAATGGACGACTACATCACCAAGCCGGTGCGCGAATCGGAACTGCACGAACTGCTCGGACGCTGGACCGCCGTAAGTTCATCGGACAACGCCAACTCCGTGCGTTAGGCCAGGGCCTCCTTGCAGTACTGCACGCACTTCTTGACTTCGGTCACGACATCGCTGCCCTCGGGCGTGTTGTATTCGTACTCGATACTGCCTGGGAACTTAAACTTGCGCCTCTTCATTGTCTGGAGAATCTCTTTGAGCGGGGTGCCACCCTGACCCCAGGGAACATTTGCGCCGCCGCCGCCCGGACCCTTCTTGCCACCTGCTGTGCCGGGGGCTTTCCGATCCTTCAGGTGGAGGCTCGAAATCCGATCATGGTACTTCTCGATGATCGGCACCGGCGACTCCCCCGTCACTCCGAAGTAATGCCCCACGTCCAGATTCAACGCTGTGTACTTCGAGGCCCCCAACGCCTTTTCGAATCCCGACGATCCACCCTGTCCATGCGTATGGAACGCAATGCGCAGCTTGCGCTTGGCCGCGTATTCCGCCACCCGCTGCAACAACGCATCGTCGGTGGGCAATTCCATCGTGATGTGATTCGCTCCCACAGTCTCCGCCACGTTCCAGATGTATTCGTATTCCTGATCCGACATCGCCATAGTCGGGGGCAGTTTGAAAGCGTAGGTCTTCACTCCCGCGTCTTCGTACATGCGGCGCAGGGCTTTGTATTTGTCCATCGAGACCGACAGGCGCCACTTCTTTGTTTCTTCCGCGGCCTTCTGCATCGCCGCGCGCTGCTCAGCAGTCATCTGCCCGCGTCCCGGACGACCCGGCATTGCCGGCGCTCCCGCGAAGCCTTCCGCCACGTTGCTCATCATCTCGATGGCGCTGATACCGCAGTCCAGGCAATACTGCAAGACCTGCTCCGCGCTTCCCGGCAACGTCCGGAAACTGTACGTGATCACGCCAATCTGCACTCCGCCGAAGTTCGAATTCGGCTTTGCCGCCAACAACCCGGCCGATCCGGCGGCCAGCGCCATCTTTCCAATATCTCTTCTCGTGTAGAGCATGCGGTCTCCTTCTACAGCTTGATCTCCCAGCCCTTGCGGAACGTGGGCTTCACCCACTTGTTCACTTCTTTGTTATTGCTGAACTCGCCCTTCGCGTTATCCCAAAGCAGCTTGCCATCGTGATGCACAGCCGCCGCGCCCAGCACCAGCCACTCCGTGAACCGCCCTGCGATGCCGAAATGCGAGCACGCCGGCGCTCCGCCCTTGCATGCCCGCACCCAATCTCTGGCGTGCGCGGCATGATTCGATCCCGTGCTCGCCCCTGGCGAGCGCTGGAGATATGGATCCGGCAGCTTGTATTCCGCCCAGCGCGAACCCGGCAACAGCCCCACGCCTTCACCTCTTCCACTCGTGCCCATGTATCCCTTCGAACCCACGAAGATGCTGTTGTAACCACTGCCGCTTGGCGGCCTTCCGCTGCCGCCGCCGCGATTGGGACTCGGCGGGCCTACCTGCGGACCCTGCCCCGGAATCTTGCGAGCCTGCTCCGCGGTCATGCCCTCTGGCCGATACGCATCGCCGCCTGCATGGTGATACCAATAGACGCTCACCGGCGGCATTCCCGGCCGTGGCCCGAAGTCATACCGGAGCGTCAATTCATCCGGGAAGGTGAAGGGCGGCAGCGAGTTTATCTTGATGCATTCCACGCTCAACAGGTACTGCGGATCGAGTTGCAACCCCCAATTCGCTGGGCCAAGAATGTGGATGCCCCAATCGCCGATGAGGCTGCTGCCGAAATCGTAGAAGCCGCGCCAGTTGAATGGCAGGTAGAAGCCGAATTCCTGCCGGCCGCCGCCACGTCCATAGCGCTCCGATCGCGCTTTTACGAACGCATCGTATTCCGCATCGCCCGCGCTGAACGGTCGTGCCGCCGCTCCACCCAGCCACAAATCCCAATCGAGCGTATCCGGCACGGGCGTCGGCGCGGGTAGTTTCGGCATCTCTTGCGGCCAGCTGGGCCGCCCCGTCCAGGCGTGCACTTCCTTTACTTCGCCAATTTCCCCCGACCAGAAGATCTCGCACGCCACGCGCGTCGCATCGTGCGAATAGCCCTGATTGCCCATCTGCGTGGCGACTTTGTACTTCTCTGCCGCCTGCGTCAGCAGACGTGCTTCCCACGCCGTGCGCGTCAGAGGCTTCTCCACGTAGACGTGTTTGCCCGCCTGCATGCAGGCCACCGCGCAGTAGGCGTGCATGTGATCGGGTGTGCCGATGACCACTGCGTCGATATCGCGACCCGCCTTATCCAACATCTGGCGAAAGTCCTTGAATTTCGCCGCCTGGGGGAACCGCTCGAACGACGGTTTACCGCGCGCCCAGTCTACATCCGCCAGCGCCACCACGTTCTCAACGCCGGCATGCGCCGCCCGCAGGTCGGACGCGGGCTGCCCACCCGCTCCAATCGCCGCCAGATTCAACTTCTCGTTCGGCGATTTGTACCCCAGCGTCTTCAACGATGCGCTACTTCCGAATCCACCCACAGGAACAGCGCCGGCCAATAATGGGCCATAGAAAAAATGTCTCCGCGAAATGCGTCCACCTGGCATTGCGTCTAGCCTCGTTTCCGACCCTATTTTACTCGCTCCCAGACCCCGATGCGCCAATCGTCCATGCGATGAAACTCGCGCCACCGGTAGCCGTCCGCAATCGACGCGTTCAGCCGGTCCCACGAACCCGGCGGCAGGGAATGTTCCGTGCGCAGCCACAACACGTGCGAAATTCCGTTCTTGCGCAACCAGCCGAGCTGATCATTGAGCTGCGCAAAGTAGAAGAAGCGTACCTCGGCATCACGTTCGAGAATTACGGGCAGATCTCCACGCCACACCTTTTCGTGATCCGGCCACCCCAACCAGGGCGTGTGTCCTGCAAACAGCACCAGACCCGGTGACAGCGTGTACGACCCCTTGTCCAGCCGTTGCAGCATCGTGGTCTTCGGCAGCGTGCGCAGGTATTCGAACACAGCCTGATGCGGCGGATCGTCGGTCAGAGTCGACCAACCTTCCAAGCGCCCCGCGTGCGGTGACGGAGTGCGGAAGAAAAAACTCGCCAGATCGTAGTAGTACGTGCAGGAGACTAGCAGCGCCGCCGTGCACACCCATCGCACCACCCGCCGCTTCGATTCCAACAGGTAAGCTGCTGATATGGTCATCGCTCCGGCTGTGGTCCAACCCCACCACTTCAACGTCGTATTGAAACGGATGTAGCGGCCGGAGTAGAGATCGTCCACGTAAACCACCTCTGACAGCACGAAGCACACAGCCCAGAACACCGCCAGAAACTGCGATAACCGTGGCAGCGTGCGATCAAAGGCACTCGCCCCCAGCACCAGCAGGGGTGGCAACAACAGAATCACACCTAGCATCACGGGTGTATGCGCATCAAAGGGAACCAGCCGAAGCGTCATCTTTCCCCCGCTCGAAGATCGCGCGAACTGGTAGAGGAAGGGCGCTAGCAGCAGCGTCGCCGCGCCTCCACCCATCATCAGGCCGAGCCAATCCACCCGCTGCCTTCGCCACCATCGAAAGCACACGTACCCGCCCACCAACATCCCCTGCAATGGCATGGACCACGCATTCGCCGCTGCTGCCAAAGGAACGCTCGCCGCAAGCAATGCCCATGCCACGCGACAGCTGTTTGCCTCGATCACCGCAATCGCGGCCAACGCGCCCATCAACAGCAGGAACCCGCTCAGTGGCGGATGGTAATCTCCTAACTGAATCAGGTATCCAAACGTCTCAATCGGCAACTCCAGCGCATCCTGCGCTGGAACGCCCTTCACTAGCCACTTCCCGAATGGCTTTACCGCCTGCGCGGGAGTCGCCGTGCCGCCGATGAAACGCATCGTGTCATAGGGATAGACTTCGCTCTTCATCGCATGGATCGCTAGCGTCGCTCCCGTGCCACCGGCCAACAGCGCGGCCATCAGGAACCATCGTCGTGCCGTTCTGCGCGTCACGGGTTCAATCGCGGCCCACGCCGCCGCGCTCGTGAGGGCAACCATCGTGCAGAAGGCCAGGTGATAGGCCTCTCCCGGCAGCAGGCCCAGCAATCGCCCCAGCAGCGCCGCCGCGTAGTGTTGCAGCGCGTAGTACATGGTGAACGACAGCGGAGGCAGCCAGGAATCCACCGGAGGCAGCCGAACCCCTTGCGCGTAGTTCAGGATGAACGTGAAGTCTGTCAGCTTCTCCGAGTGTGTCCCGTCCAGGTCAGGAAAATAGTAACGCCAGAGAAACGCATAGATGAACCCAACAGCGAAGGCGGTTTCCAATCGCCAGTGCCTGCGCCACACATGCCATTCCCGATAGCAGACATACGCCGCGACCGCCGCGAAGGCAAAGCCCAACCATCGAAGCCTGCCGAGCCCAGCGCCGTGCTCCACGAAAAACAATGCGGTCGCCAGCGCCACTGGCGACCAAACCCGCGCCAGGGGATACGATCCCGTCCAGCGTGCCGCCAGCAGCGCCACTCCCACCAGATTCAGATGAAGCAGAATGAGAGGCAATCAGTTCCCTGCCGCGCGCTCCACCTTGCCCCACATCTGCCCGCCGTGTCCTTTGTCATTCGCCCAGTAGCCGGCGTAATTGCCCCGATAGATCAGCACACGGGCTGTGAATTTCCCCATCCCCGGAATCCCTGCGTCCGTCAGCGTCAGCACCGGAGTGTCCCCAGCCCACTTCACCGTGATCGGAATCGGCACCGTGACGTCATGCGTTCCATATTGGATGCGCGATTGAATCAGCCAAGTCTCTCCGGTCAGCTTCGATGCTTTCGAGATCGTGTACTTGTCCTCATGCACCTTCTCGCCTGCCTGAAACTTACCGGAAAGCACTGCCCCCGTCAGCGTCTTCTCGAGATCAGCTTCCAGCCGTGTTTGTTCGTTGTCTGCCTTTCCGCCGCAGGACACCAGCGCCGCGGCGGCCACCATCAGAAGAAAACGCAGCATGCCTGATACTATCACCGCCGATGATCCTATATCACGAGCGAAATAGGTCGCATGCGGCAACCGTCTGAAGAAAAACTGATACATTTGGGCGGTCGGCGTGCACCTATCAGACGTATGCCACAAGCCACCTGGGGTATCAAAGACGTCCTGCGTATGCACCACGAGGAGAGATTGGGGTCCCGGCAGATCGGAGAGAAGCTGAATGTATCTTCGCGCCGCGTTCACGAATGCATCGCCCGTGCCCATGCCGCCGGCGTAGCCTGGCCTGTCCCATCGCATTGGACCGAAGAGGATCTACGCAAGGCGCTATCCATCCCAAAGAAAGCAGTACCTCCGGAACGGCCCTTGCCGGACTTCGAAGCCATGCACTCCTGTCTTCAATTAGACCGCTCCGTCACCCTCCAGGATCTCTACGCCATCTACCGCCTTGAGAATCCACATGGTTACTGCTACAGCCGCTTCTGCAACGCCTACAGGGCATGGAAACACGAACGCAGCGCGGCCTAACCACGCCGATCCTTCGGCTCCGGCCACTTGTCGCGATCGAAACCCGGATTCTTCGTAGGCGGCTTTGCCCCTGTCTCCTTCCACCATGCCTCAAGACGTTTACGCAATTCTGCCAGCTTCTCTGGCCGCTTTCGAGACAGATCCTGCAACTCACTGGGGTCTTCCTTGAGGTTGTACAACTCCCACCGGGGCCCGATCTCCAGCTTGCCGTAAGGGAGAAAGTCGGGCGTGTATCCTTCGGAAGCCAAATAGTCACCGTACCAGTGGATCAACTTCCAATCCCCGGCACGCATCCAGGAGCAGGGCGTGCGCCCGTACATCAGCGTGTATGTGGGTGTGTACCAGTACAACGCCTCCCTCTGCACAGATTTTCCCTCCAGTAGCGGTGTCATGCTCAGGCCATCCAACTTCTTCTTCGCCCTCGTCCCGGCAACCTCCATTAGCGTTGGGTAGTGGTCAATCGTATGCACGGGTGTGTCGCAGATCGAACCCGGTCTCACCTTGCCTGCCCACCGCACGATCAGCGGAACGCGCGTGCCTCCTTCGTAGGGAGCGCCTTTTCCCTCCCGCAGCGGCGCCATGCTCGCCATCCGGGAGAGTCCGCCGTTGTCGGCGGTGAAGATGACTACAGTGTCAGGATCCACCTTCGCCAGCAGCCTGCCAGTCTCGTTGTCCAGGTGCTCCACCATTGCCAGGTACTCCGCAGTGGGCCGCTCCGCGTACCTCGCGGTTGGCGTCGAGGTTCGCTTGAAGCCCCTTGCGGCGTATTTGTCCACCAGCGGTCTTGGCGCCGCCAGTCTTGTGTGTGTCGTGAAGTGTGCCAGATAGGCGAACCAGGGCTTGTTTCCGGCGCGCTCGATGAACCCGATCGTTTCATCGGTCAGCGCCGTGACGGCCTTGTCCGCGGCGTATGCTTTTTCCGAGGCCGGACTCGCGAAATCGAACCCGTATCTGTCGAAGTATCGCCCGCCATCGCGCTCTCGCACATCCGCAACGGTGTATTCATCGGCAATGTGCCATTTTCCAACGATTCCCGTCGTGTACCCGGCCGCGCGCAATTCCGTGGCGAGCGTTGCCATGGAAGGCTGCATGGCGAGGTTCGCTTCAGGGATATTGAGGAAAGTGTTCGGCGGTTCCTTTTCATGAATCACCTTGAACACACCTGTCCGAGCCCCACACTGCCCGCTCAAAAGCGCTGCCCGTGTCGGCGAACACTGCGGCTCGGCGTAGGCGGCGGTGAATCGCATCCCCTGCGCCGCTAACTTGTCGATGTTCGGCGTCGTGACATCCTTGTTGCCGTAACAACTCAGACCGTTCCATCCGAAGTCATCGATGAGGATGAAGAGAATATTCGGTCTCCTCCGAACGGCCTGAGCAAGAGCTAGGAATCCGAATTCACGTCGGCTGAGAAGTGGCGTTTTCATCATTTACTACACTATCAACGTGCGCACTGCCGCCTTCCTACTTCTGTCCTCCCTCACGTTCATCGCCACTGCCTATCTCACCCTCGAACATTACAACCTCTTCAAATCCCTCGCGTTCGTCATTGTTATCCTCACCACCGTGGCCTTCGTCACCATCTGGATCCTCATCCAACACGGCATCAGAATAATCCCGACTGAGGCCGAAAAACGCTACGCCGATCAACTCAAGGTCCACGCACACCGCTACAACGAGCGGCAGCGCATTGCCCATGACATCAAAGCCCAACTCCTCGCCCACATCGCCGACAAGGCAGCCCTGGAACCCTTCCGCCGGCAAATCGAAACCGGCGAAATCCAATCCCACGAGGACTTCGTCTATCGCTCCAACGCCGCCGACCTACGCACCTGCTCCCATCTCCGTCCCATCGAAGCCAGACTCCGTCATGCCGGCTGCCCGGTCTGGCTCATCCACGAGTGGAATCACACTCCAATCCCCGGAACCATTTTCGCTGCCGCTGTCCTCCACGATTTCCCGGAGCCCCTCGCCTATCAAACCGGCGAATCCTTCGATGAACGCTCCGGGCCTCAGTACGAAGCCAGCCTCGCCTGCACGCAGTGCAACAGCGTCATCCATTGCACGCATCCCAAAGCTGCCGGACCCGGAACTGTTCGCTACGCCAATCTCTAGCCTCGCTTCTGCAATCTCCCCCACTCCACGACACCGCACCGCGAAGCCCACTGCTCATACATCCCTTTCATCTTCGCCACGCGAGAGGCGTCCTTCCCGGCGAGATTGTTCATCTCCGTCCGGTCCTGGGCGATGTTGTACAACTCCCAATCCCCCGGATACCGAGAAACCAGCTTCCAATCCCCATCCCGCACTGCCCGGTTCCCCTCATGCTCCCAAAACAAAGGCTTCGATCTTTGTTTCTGCCCCTTCACCGCCTTCATGATGCTCTCCCCCTCCATCGGAAGCACCGCCTTTCCCTTGAAACTCGATGGATACGGCCCCCCCGACACATCCATGCAGGTAGCCATCAAATCCACCAGATGCGACGACCGCTGGATCAACTCCCCGCGCTGCGAAATCCCTCGTGGCCAGTGCGCAATAAACGGCGACGAAATCCCGCCCTCATGCACCCAGTGCTTGTACAACCGGAACGGCGTATTGCTCGCATTGGCCCACGGCGTGCGATAGCTGGTGAACGATTCCACCGGCCCGGGCAGTCCCGGCTGCTTCCCACCGATATTCTCCTCTGCGCACCCCCCGTTGTCGGCCAAGAACATGATCAGCGTATCCTGTTCCTGACCCAACTCCTTCACCTTGTCGAGCAGTTTCCCCACACCCTGATCCAGCCGGTCCACCTGCGCCGCATACACCGCCATGCGCAGATCCCACTCTTCCTTATTCGAAACCTCGCTCCATGCCGGAGCCTTGGCATCCCGCGGCGTCATCGGCCACTTCTTATCCACAATCCCCATCGCCTTCATCCGCTCATGCCGTTCCTCGCGAAGCCGGTCCCACCCCTTCATGTACTTCCCACGATACTTGGCAATATCCTCCGGCCACGCATGCAACGGCCAGTGCGGCGCCGTATATGCCAAGTACAGAAAATACGGATTCGGCTTGCGCCCGTACTCATCCACGAAACGCACCGCATGCTCCGTGAAAGCATCGGTCATGTAGAATCCCGGCGAGTTCGGCACATAGGGCTTGTCGTCCATCGCCATCTTCCGGTGCCCGTCCAGCTTCCAATAATTCGACGCCCCGCTAATCAATCCGAAGTAGCGCTCAAACCCCCGGTCGGTCGGCCAATGCGGACGATTCTCGCCTACATGCCATTTGCCCGACATTAGCGGTGTGTAACCCGCCCCGCGAATCGCTTCACCAATCGTCACGCATTGATCATTCAAGTGCCCTTGATAAGCTGGATACGGACGAGGGTTAACCATATGCCCAATCCCCGCTTGATGCGGGTACAACCCTGTTAGCAAAGAGGCGCGCGTTGGACAGCACCGCGCCGTATTATAGAACTGCGTGAAACGGACGCCGCCCTTCGCCAACCGGTCGAGATTCGGAGTGGCGATCTCACCCCCAAAGCAGCCGATATCGGAAAACCCCATATCGTCGGCCATGATGAGGATGATGTTCGGCTTCTTCGCGGGCTGAGCAAAAGCGGGGAATGCGGCCCCCGCGGCGGTGTGTAGAAACTGGCGGCGCAGCATAACTCGTTATCATATCCGGGTAGATGGCGCTAGAGGAATACGCGCGAAAGCGCAGCTTCGACAAGACCCCTGAACCTTCCGGCGAATCGCCCGCCAAGCCCGCCGGAACGCTCGGCGGCGAGTTCTGTGTTCAGCGCCATCGTGCACGTCGCCTTCACTTCGACCTGCGCATCGAGGTCTCCGGGGTGCTCAAATCCTGGGCCGTGCCCGAGGGCCCCACCCTCGATCCCAATGAGAAGCGTCTCGCCGTCCACGTTGAAGACCACCCCATGGAGTACGCGACCTTTGAAGGCGTCATCCCCCCAGGCAATTACGGCGCAGGCAGCATGATGCTCTGGGATCACGGGTCTTACGAAGTCATTGGTGATCCGCCCGCCGAAGGCCAGATCGAACGGGGCGATTTCAAGTTCCGGCTGCACGGCAAGAAGCTCCACGGCGACTTCGTTCTCGTCCGCACCAAACAGAACAAAGGCAAAGATTGGCTGCTCATCAAGAAGCGCGACGAACACACCATCGATCACTGGAACATCGACCAGTACGCCCGCAGCGTCAAGACCGGCCGCACGCAGGAGGAAATCGCCGCATCCCTCGATGGCGACCCCACGCAACTCGAAAAGATTCCCGGAGCCGTCGCGGCCTCTATGCCGGCCACCCTAGCTCCCATGATGGCCTTCTCCGCCTCCCAGCCTCCCGCCGACCCCGGCTGGATGTTCGAAGTGAAGTGGGACGGTGTGCGCGCGCTGTGCTTCCTCGATCGCGACGGCATCCGCATGATCTCGCGCAACGGCAACGCCATGGATCGGCAATATCCCGAACTCGCGGTCCTGCGCGATGCCGTCGATGCCGACTCAGCAATCCTCGACGGCGAAATCGTAGCGCTTGACGAACGCGGTCTGCCCAGCTTCGGCGCGCTCCAGCATCGCATGCATGTTTCCGATCCCTCCAGCGCCGCCGCCTATTCCCGCAAACTGCCCGTCACGCTCTACCTGTTCGATCTGCTGTACCTCGATGGTTACGATCTGCGCGGCGTCGCGCTCGAAGATCGGAAGAGGCTGCTGGCCACCATCCTCAATCCCGGCGAGCGCATCAAACTTTCAGACCATTTCATCGACCAGGGAAAGGAGCTGTTCGCCCTCGCCCGCCAAAACGGACTTGAGGGCATTGTCGCCAAACGCTTGGGCTCCGTCTACGAATCCCGCCGTAGCGCCAGTTGGATCAAGATCAAAGTAATCCAGCAGCAGGAATTTGTCATCTGCGGCTACGCCAAGGGCGAGCGCGACTACTTCGGCTCGCTCATTCTCGGACTCTATGAAGGGAATCAGCTGGTGTACGTCGGCAACGTTGGCTCAGGCTTCGATCAGAATTCACTCGCGATGATCGGCAATCTGCTCAAACCGCTGGTCACAGACACTATGCCCTTCGCCACCCGACCGGAGATGCTGCTGCCACCTGTCTGGACGAAGCCGGAACTTGTCTGCGAAGTGAAGTTCTCCGTATGGACCCACGAAAAACGCCTTCGCGCTCCTGTGTTCCTCGGCCTCCGCAACGACATCACTCCACGCGAATGCGTCGCTGAAAGTGATCTGCCCGCCGGCGAAGCCAAGCTTCAGATCCCGCCGCCGCTGTTCACTGATGATCGCGAAAAAGTCATCCTCGACATCGAAGGCCGCAGGCTCACCTTCACCAACCTCAACAAGATCTACTACCCCGAGCAGGGCTACGTGAAGCGCGACGTCATCAATTACTATCATCAGGTCGCGGATCTCATCCTCCCCTACCTCCGCGGCCGTGCCCTCTCCCTGCGCCGCTACCCCGATGGCATCCACGGTGAATCCTTCTTTCAGAAAGAGGCATCCGAACATTTCCCTGATTGGCTCCGTGTCGAGCCTGTCTACTCCACCCACAACGAAGCCCCTATCCGTTTCGTCGTCGCCGATGACCGTGCCGCGCTCCTCTTCCTGGCCAACCTCGGCTGCATCGATCAAAACCCCTGGATGAGCCGCATCGAATCCATTGAGCACCCCGACTTCATGCTCATCGATCTCGACCCGCAGGAGTGCGATTACGACAAAATCGTCGAAGCCGCCCAACTCGTCCGTCAGAAGCTCGACGCCGTCGGACTAACCGGGTACCCCAAAACCACTGGGGGCGACGGGATGCACATCTACGTGCCACTCGAGCCCATATACACCTACGAGCAGGTCCGTGGCTTCGCGCAAGTGCTCTACCACCTCGTAGCCATGGAGCGCCCCGCCCTCTTCACCGCCCAACGTGCCGTCTCCAAACGCGAAAAGAACCGTGTCTATTTCGACTGGGCGCAGCTTGCCAGCGGAAAAACAATCTCAGCCCCTTATGTTCTAAGAGCCTACCCCGGCGTCCCCGTAGCTACCCCGCTCGAATGGCGCGAAGTTCGCCCTGGGCTCACCCCGCAGCAGTTCCACATCCGAAACGTCCTCGAACGTTTCGCCCGCGTCGGCGACCTCTTCGCCGGAGTCCTAGATAAGCCCCAGCGCCTGGAATCCGCCTTCGAGAAGCTCGATGCGCTGGTGCGCCGTTAGGCTCACGCTACAATAGGAAATTCCCCATGAATGAAACCATCCACCCGGTCTCTGCATTGCGGGGCACAGTGCGCCTCCCTGGAGACAAATCGATCTCGCACCGCTATGGCATGCTCGCTTCGATCGCCGAAGGAACCTCCGTGATCTCGAATTATTCCTCAGGCGCCGATTGCCACTCTACTCTCGGATGCATGCAGGCGATGGGCGCGGGCATCGAGAAAAACAGCACCGAAATCACCATCCAAGGTGTTGGCCGCGAAGGCCTCAATGCTCCGGCTGCCATGCTCGATGCCGGCAATTCCGGCTCCACCATCCGCATGCTAAGTGGTATTCTGGCGGCTCAGCCCTTCGTTTCTAGAATCGGCGGTGACGAGTCCCTCAGCAAGCGCCCCATGGGCCGCATCATGAAGCCGCTCGCTGAAATGGGCGCAACCATCGATGCCTACGACGGCAAGTTCCCGCCACTCACCGTCCATGGTGCAGAGCTCCGCCCCATCGATTACACACTCCCTGTCGCGAGCGCCCAAGTCAAGAGTTGCATCCTTTTCGCTGGACTTTACGCCAATGGCAAGACCATCGTTCGTGAGCCCATCATCACCCGCGACCATTCCGAGATCGCACTGCGTGAATTCGGTGCCGAAGTCGAATCCCGCCGCGGCGAAATCTCCATTATCGGTCGCCCAACGCTGAAGGGAAAAAACCTCACTGTTCCTGGCGACCTCTCATCCGCCGCCTTCTTTCTGGTGGCTGCCATGCTCTGCCCCGGCTCCCGTATCGCCATTCAAAGTGTCGGACTGAATCCCACCCGTTCCGCGCTCATGGATTTCCTTGCCGCTGGTGGCGCATCTCTCCGCGTCCTCGACATCGCCGCCGGTTCCGGTGAAGTCATCGGCGATATCCTCATTGAGCATTCCCCTTGGCGCGGCGGCACCCTCGAAAAATCCATGACCGCGGCGCTCATCGATGAAATCCCTGTGCTCGCGGTGCTTGGTGCCGCTTCCGAAGAGGGCCTCATCGTGCGCGACGCCGCCGAACTGCGTGTCAAAGAAACAGACCGCATCGCCACGGTCGCCGAGAACCTCAAACGCATGGGCATTGCAATCACCGTGCGCGAAGATGGCTTCGATGTCCCCGGCAAGCAAAAGTTTCGCGCTGCCGAACTCGACTCCTTTGGTGACCACCGCATCGCGATGGCATTCTCCGTCGCCGCGCTCGCCGCCGATGGCCCGTGCCAGATTCATGATGCCGGCGCTGCCTCCGTCTCTTTCCCCGAGTTCTACAACATGCTAAGATCGCTGTCCGCATGAGCGAATCGGGCGACAGTGACCTCACCCTGCGAGGCCTCATCCACGATCTCAACAACGTGTTTCAGACGATCCTCGACGCCGCCGACCTGCTGGCCCAGGATCCCAAGTGGGCCTCCCTTGCCGCCAACATCGAGCGTACGGCCGAGCGCGGCCACCGCCTCTCACATAGCATCTCGGAGGCAACTCGCTCTACTTTCCCGCTGAACGTCATCTCGGAAATCGCCGTGCAGTTCTCTCGCGACTACCTCCACGCCACTAAACATCACCCTATCGAGTTCCAGTCCGATATCCCCGCTAACCTCCGTATCCGCGGCAATCCCGTGGCATGGGAACGCATCCTGGTGAATTTGTTTCTAAACTCTGCCCAAGCTATGCCGTGTGGCGGATGGGTAAAGTTGTCCGCTCACGCAGAGGGCGCCAAAGCCACTATCCATCTCGAAGACAACGGCCCTGGAATCCCTACCGAAATTTTGCCCCGTATTTTCGAGCCGCACTTCTCCACCAAGCCCGCGAATAGCGGCTTAGGCCTGCACATCGTCAAATCCCTGGTGGAACTCGATGGCGGCGTCGTCACCGCGCACAATCGTCCCGAAGGTGGCGCATCCTTCGTTATCGAAGCCCGCTGCTGAACACAAGTCTGCGTAGTTCCTTTGCCCCCAATGCCTGATTGAACACCGCTACTCCACCTATCGTCCCCGGCGATGACGCGTTCCGGCCCATATGAATCACCCTCCCGATCGTGAACGGCCCGCCCTCGGCCGCGCTCGCCGGTGCATACAGATCGTGCGGAAACCAGTACGGATTCACCTTCAGCGCGCGCAATGCACCATTCTTCACTCGCACGAACTCTTTCGGAGG